>JBDNEZ010000048.1:0-8466 GCA_041690095.1 Anderseniella sp. | reverse complement strand
CGGCATAGCCATGAGACTTTGAGGCTTACGGCAAGATCTGGGCGAGATGGCGAGCACTTATACCAGATCTCAGTAACAGCGACTCATTTCACGGGATCATAGCGGTTCACTCGGGCAGCCGCGGTGCGATGCTTCTACTGAGATCTGGTATTAGCTCCTGAAAGCCAATTAGAGTGTCACTGGCGCGGGGCTCGGGGTTTCAGGTGCCGAAAATTTACAGCCTTTTGCGCTCAATAGGGTTCATGGCACCTCGACCACGACTCCAACCGCCAATTCACTCCAATGCAGGGACACGGTGAACGCCGTCTCTCTGAAAAAGCCGGGCAGCCAGCTTGCTATCGCTGACTGCCCACACTGGTTTACCAATAATCTGGATTATTTCGTCATGCGCTGATATGTGGGTGCTGCTTCCAATGCTGCTTTCGAAGAATTGACCACCAGGAACCAGTCGTTGTCATCTTCGGCATCACGGAGTTTGCGCAGCGAAGCCATGTCCACGGCGACATCCTTTTCGCCGATTCCCAGGAAGCCGCCGATTCCAAGGACGACTGCCTTGGTGCCGCCGTTCCAATCCAACACCACATCATTTACTTCGCCGATGTCATTCCATTCCTTACGGAGATCCTTGGAGTAAACTTTGGTTTCGTCGACATCAGCATCGACTGCATACACCCGCATCCCGATGAGTGTAGAAGCCAGTACGTCTGACGACCCTGCTGCATCAAAATAAGTGGCAGGTCCATTTTTGCGGGTAGGTGCGGCTCGCGTGGCTTCCGAAGTGCCGATTGTCGTTGCGGTTTCACCTGTGCCGTTTGTCATCACGTTTTTTCGATGTTCTTCAGCATCCTGTTTCGTCATTTCTGCATCGCTTGCGTCTTGTTTTACTTGCACCTCGGGCGCAGCGGCTTGACTTGAGATTTCCTTGTCGTCGCTTTGATTGGGTTCGGTGGCGGTGCCGGTCAACTCCGAAGAAGCTTCGACAGCAGTGCCGGCTGCTGGTTTCGTGGCGTGTTTGTCTGCGTGCGCTGGCAGTGCGGTTGCAAGCAGGGCCGCCAGTGCTACTGACGTGCTAAAGTATTTCATTTCAAACTCCCGTTGTTCCAAGACAGCGATCGTAGCTGATATCGCTACATTGGTTGTCTAACGCAGGAGCGCGCCTGGAGTTCCGCCGCAGCAACAGGAGAATCTAATCGACAAAATGCAGCCTGAATTTCCTTCAATGAATTGATCCATCTTAAACCGGTTTGCAGCGCCTGTTTGGCTATCAAAGCGAGGCTTCACGCCGTACTGAAAACTGGTAGCAAAGGATCAATTTGGGCTATGGGCTACCGAATGACAAACACCGGTGTGACCAAACGGATCGAATGCGATCTCGCAATTGCGAATTGTTTCAGCCAGTTGAATGAGGCGATGAGCAGAACGATCTCAAGCAGCGGGCTGCTTTGGTGGCGAAGTGCAGGTACTGCAACTGGCAGTATATTGTTGCATGGATGCAGTTTTGTGCCGATGAAGATGGACAATGACAGACTTGCCGCCGTCGACCTCAATCCCTGCTGCATGAAAGATGTCAAAATGAATCCCATCGACTCCTGCGTCTGGTTTGCC
The DNA here is from genome assembly GCA_041690095.1 of Anderseniella sp. Taxonomy (GTDB): domain Bacteria; phylum Pseudomonadota; class Alphaproteobacteria; order Rhizobiales; family Aestuariivirgaceae; genus Anderseniella. The sequence continues at coordinate 6,861 of JBDNEZ010000048.1, read as the reverse complement.
ACCCTGGTGCACGAAGCTGCAGAATTCTACGTATCGGTCTTTCCAGACTCGAAAGTCGACTCTGTTATACGATCAAGTCTGGACTCACATAGCGATAGGACCGGCGATGCCACTCTCGCCAAGTTCAGGCGTCACGTATGGAGATCACTTCAAATCACGCGGAACCATCGACCGGTCGTCCGCTTGGTTGTCTACACCTGAACGCGATCTTCATACCTGATTGATTTTTTTACGGCACGCCATGTTTTGATGGTTCTTCCGGGAAAGTGAAAGAGACAATGCAAGGCGAGCCGTTCTTTTCGTTTAATTCCTATCACATACTCTTGGCGGTCATTGGCATTGTTGTGATTATGGCCAGGTGGCTACCACGGCTCATATCCACGCGTGAGCCTGCTGCTGCACCCCTCATGATATTATTTGGCGCGGCCGCAACTTATTTCGTTCCGGGAATGCCATCCTTTCCTGATCCGCGCCAGTCTCCGGTTCCATGGGAGTTAGCCAGTGAGTTGACAGTCATTGTTGCGCTGTTTGGTGCAGGCATGCGCATCGACAGCCTTCGCCCCTGGACCAAGTGGATACCGACGGTGCGCATGCTCGCGGTGGCGATGCCACTTACTATTCTTGCAATGATGTTTTTGGGCGTTGAAGCTTTGGGGCTAACCCTGGCAGGCGCAATACTTTTGGGAGCCGTGCTCGCACCAACTGATCCCGTGCTCGCTGCAGATGTGCAGGTGGGTCCACCCCAGGAGGGACAGGAACATCCGGTTCGGTTTACCCTGACTACAGAGGCAGGATTGAACGATGGATTTGCATTTCCATTCGTCTATCTCGGGCTAATCGTAGCTGCGCAGGGATCAAATTTCAGCGATTGGGGCTTTGATTGGTTCTTGCGCGACATCGTCTATCGCATAGTGGCGGGTGCAGCAATGGGTTGGCTGGGCGGGTTGGCGTTGGGTAAAATTCTCTTTGTCCTGCCAAAAGGAGCGGTGTTGGCTGACACCGGATCAGGTGTCGTGGCACTTGCTGGCGTCGCTTTATGTTATGGCTCGACCGAGTTGATCGAGGGTTACGGGTTCATTGCGGTCGCGGTCATGGGATTGACCTTGAGACGCGTCGAAAGTGACCATCACTTCCATCGACATCTGCATGACTTTTCAGAGTCCATTGAACATGCACTGACTGCGCTTCTTCTGGTTGCTCTGGGATCAGTCCTTCCGGTTTTGCTGCTGGACCTGTCCTGGCTGCATGCTCTTGCAGCGTTGGGATTGCTGACAGTCATTCGGCCCGCAGCGGGGTGGATCGCGCTCATCGGAACTGACTTATCCAGAAGGGACCGGCTGGTAGTGTCAGTCTATGGGGTTCGTGGTATCGGCTCGATTTATTATCTTTGTTACGCGGGAACCCATATGGAATTTGCCAACGAGACGCAGCTGTGGTCTCTCGTCGGACTCGCCATCGTCTTATCGACCTTGTTACACGGATTTACAGTAGGTTGGGCAATGGACAACGTCAGCGACGAATAGTCGACTAAAAACGTGTTCCAGCACGATAACACAGACAGTCAAAGACGGTGGAATTCGTCACTATAACATGCTTCGCTTTTGCTCTTCACGCGCCCGTCGGCGCGATAGTAAGCTACATTCCATGTCGAACGCTGCCGATACGGTTTTCAAACCATCCAGAACTGCAACCGGTATTCGTGGTGCGCTCACCATCCGAAACCTGCGGCTGATATCGGGGCTGATCCTGTTCGGCTTTGTGTTCCTGCACCTGCTTAACCACAGCCTTGGACTTGTGTCACTCGACGCCATGGAAAGTTTCCGGGCAGTTCGGGTCTCAGTCACCAGATCCTGGGCCGGCACAGCAGTTTTGCTGATTGCGGCTGTCATGCACGCTGTGCTGGGCCTGGAAAAGATCATTTCCCGACGCATTTCCGCGATCTCGACGCGTGGACTGCTGCAAATAGCCAGCGGTGTGTTGATTCCTGTTCTGCTGGCGCGCCACATCATCGGTATGCGCATTGCCCACGAGCTGTTCGGCGTAAACGACAATTATGATTATGCGTTGTGGGCGATGTGGCCCGGTGAAGCGTGGCGGCAGGCCAGCCTGATCGTGCTGGTCTGGGGGCATGGCACAATCGGGCTCTATATGTGGGTCAGGTTTCAGCGCTGGTTTACGCGGCTGAAAGGACCCCTGCTGATCATGGCGGCGTTGGTTCCAGTCCTGGGATTTACGGGATTTGCGGTCGCCGCGCGGCAATTTCAGGCAAACCGCTCGTTTGACAGTCCGTTTTCCGGTGAACAGTACGCAACCATCATCCGTTTGATGGATATTGCGCTTTATATGTCTCTAGCGCTGATTGCCGGGGTTTTGCTGATCAAGGCCGTACAGTGGGTATCATCCGGTTTCAAGCCGAAAGTGTCAGTCACCTACAATAGCACGACCACCAAAACTGCCCCTGCCGGACTGACCCTGCTGGAAATATCCAGAGCAAGCGGTGTGCCGCATGCCTCCATATGCGGCGGGCGGGCACGGTGTTCCACCTGCCGGGTAAAGATTGTCTCCGGCGGTGAGAATCTGGTGCCGGCAGATGCCCACGAACTCAGGGTTCTCAGTCATGCCGGAGTAGACACGCCCGATATCCGTCTCGCCTGTCAGATCAGGCCTCGCGGCCAGCTATCTGTTATCCCCCTGGTGCCGGCAGGCCAACCTACTGACCGTCAATCGAGACAGGATAAGTACGCCCACGGCGTGGAGCGGATTGTCACCTTGATGTTCATTGACATACGCGGGTTCACGAAATTCTCCGAAGGTCGCCTGCCGTACGATGTCGTCCACATCCTGAATCAGTATATGGGGCGTATGAGCGAAGCGATCACGGCGCACTCGGGTTATGTCGACAAGTTCATGGGCGATGGCATCATGGCGATTTTCGGTATGGACGAGGAAAATTCACACGGTGCTGCCAATGCGTTGCGCGCAGCAGTGGCCGTCAGCACGGCGCTGGACGAGTTGAACCAGACACACCGGGCGACCTTGTTCGAACCACTGCGCATCGGTATCGGCATTCACACAGGCGAAGTCATTCTGGGTCGCATCGGAACAAGCAAGCTCCACACCGCAGGCGAGCGCATCACTGCGCTGGGCGACACAGTCAATACGGCAAGCCGGCTGGAAGCGCTCACCAAACAGTTGGGCATGGAGATTGTGGTGTCCCAGGTTGCGTTGCAAACAGCGCATGTCGACACCTCGCATATGGCAATAGAAACCTACCAAATTCGCGGCCGCGACGACACCATTTCCGGGGTTTCACTTGCCACTCCGACTCACCTCGCGGGCATCATTCTGGCACTTGATTCAAAACCGTGACACACTGTCGGATTATGGAAGGGTGGTGCCAGCACATGGATTCAAGCCTTATAAGCTCATGTATGAATGGCGACTACCACTGGTATAGCCAGCATATCCTGGAATTGTACCTTGATCATACGATCAATACCGGCGACTTCCTGCGCTGGTTCCATATGCCCAATTCCAGCTATCTCCCGACATCGGAGTGTATCGCTGCTTCGCTTGATCCCGACTATGATTACCGGGAGTGGCGTCCGGGCCTGCTGGATGGATATTCCGCAAGGCCCGGCTGAAATCAAGCCGTCCACATCCTTGACACTTACACTGCAGGCAGCCAAACATCTCAACCAACCAGCCCGCTGCGGCGTCTTTCGCCCGGCCCACAACGGAACCCATCGATGAAGTTTGTCCCTGACGTTATTGCGGCCATCGGCAACACACCTCTTATCAAGCTGAGGAAAGCCTCGGAGCTGACGGGTTGCACAATTCTGGGCAAGGCCGAGTTCATGAATCCGGGGCAATCCGTGAAGGACCGTGCGGCGCTGTTCATTATCCGTGACGCGATCGCATCGGGCCGGCTGAAACCCGGCGGAACGATTGTCGAAGGTACAGCCGGTAATACCGGCATCGGGCTGACCATGGTTGCCAATGCAATGGGCTTTAAATCCGTTATCGTGATTCCCGACACCCAGAGCCAGGAGAAGAAAGACACGCTGCGGATGCTGGGTGCGGAATTGGTCGAAGTGCCCGCCGCTCCATACAAAAACCCCAACAATTTCGTGCGCTATTCCGGGCGGCTGGCAGAGCGACTGAATGTAGAACGTGAAGGTGGAGCAATCTGGGCCAACCAGTTTGACAATGTCGCCAACCGGCAGGCCCACATTGAAACGACCGGACCGGAAATCTGGGAGCAGACCGCCGGCAAGATAGATGGATTCATCTGTGCAGCCGGATCAGGCGGCACCGTCGCCGGTGTCGGCATGGCGCTCAAGGCGCGTAACAAGGATGTCCGTATCGGGCTGGCCGACCCGCACGGAGCTGCGTTGTACAGCTACTACACCACCGGCGAACTCAAGGCGGAAGGCAGTTCCATCTCGGAAGGCATCGGCCAGGGCCGCATAACCGCAAACCTCGAAGACGCACCGATTGATCACGCATGGCGAATTGACGACAAGCAGGCCGTGGAAATCGTGTTTGACCTTCTGAAGCATGAAGGCTTGTGCATGGGCGCGTCTACCGGCGTAAACATTGCAGGTGCCATGGAACTCGCCAGGGAAATGGGACCCGGCCACACTATTGTAACAGTGCTGTGCGACTTCGGTTCGCGCTACCAGTCACGCCTGTACAACCCTGACTTCCTGCGATCCAAGGATCTGCCGGTACCGGACTGGATGGAGGCTGTGTTGAGTGTTCCCGATGTCACCGCAGATCCTGAAGCATAGGAACACATCGCATGACTGACCCCTTGTTCCGCAATGATGCTTATATGAAAACCTGCACTGCCCGGGTGCTGGAAGTGAATGATCGCGGCGGCATCGTGCTCGATCGGAGCAATTTCTACGCTACCGGTGGCGGCCAGCCCGGAGACAGCGGTGTCATGCAACTGACTGACGGGTCGAGCATTGCCATTGCCACCACGGTTTACGGACCGGACCGTGCCCAGATCGTCCATGTGATGCCAGACGGCGCGCAATTGCCCACTGTTGGCGAGACCGTCGAACTCACACTGGATTGGCCTCGCCGGTTTGGCATGATGCGGGTTCATACCGCCCTTCATCTGATGTGCGCACTGGTGCCCTTTCCGGTCACCGGCGGCCAGATTTCACCGGAAGGTGGCAGGCTCGATTTTGACATTGATGATCCAGGTGCCATCGACAAGGACACATTGACTGCAGGTCTTCAGGAATTTGTACAGGCAGACCACCCGATTTCACAACGCTGGATAACGGACGCCGAACTTGCGGCCAATCCCGGCCTTGTGCGTACAATGTCGGTCAAACCGCCAATGGGATCCGGCAAGGTCCGCCTGATCGCGATTGGCGAAGACGGTGGCGTCGATCTGCAACCATGCGGCGGAACGCATGTTGCGTCTACGGCGCAGATTGGCAACATTGCGATTACCAAGATCGAGAAGAAGGGCAAGAACAATCGCCGGTTCAGGCTTGCCCTGATAGACCAACCAGAAGCCTGATAATTTGAGACGAAAGCACACACATGCCGACACTACAGGACGAGCGCAAACACCTGGTCTCAACCGACTGGCTAGAGCAACGGCTTGATGCACCGGACATCGTTATCGTGGATGCGTCCTATTATCTGCCGGACGCAGGCCGCAACGGGCGCAATGAATATGATGAGCAGCGCATTCCCGGCGCTGTGTTCTTCGACATCGACGAGATATCGGATGAAAAAAGCGGCCTGCCGCACACCATGCCGCCAGCGGAGAAATTTTCATCGCGGATGAGAAACATGGGCATTGGGGACGGTATGCGCGTGGTGGTCTATGATGGAGCCGGTCTGTTTTCCGCGGCGCGGGTATGGTGGATGTTTCGGACATTCGGCCACAGCGATGTAGCCATACTCGATGGCGGCTTTCCGAAATGGTTGGCAGAAAACCGGCCCGTTGAAGACGGCCCTGCCCCGAAACGCCAGCCACGGCATTTGACGGCGCGATATTCGGCATCAAGCGTCCGGGACAAGCAGGACGTCCTCAGTGCGATCAGTTCCGGTTCAGCTCAAATTGCAGATGCCAGATCCGCAGGCCGGTTTTCGGCCCAGGAGCCCGAACCGCGTGCCGGCATGCGCGGTGGCCATATGCCTGGCGCATTCAACATCCACTACAAGAGCCTGCTCAATGAAGACGGCACGGTAAAATCCACCGGAGGCATTAAACAGGTTTTTGACGAAGCAGGCATCGACCTTGCCAAACCGGTCATTACCACTTGCGGATCAGGCGTGACCGCGGCAATCCTGACACTCGGCCTGATGCTCGTCGGGCATAAATCCAATTCCCTCTATGACGGGTCGTGGACTGAATGGGGCAGTGATCCCGACACTCCCATTGAAACAGACTGACGACACAGAAAGCAGCGGTCACATGAAGCGAAAGATTCCATCTTCGGGGTTCGGCAATGCAAAGAAGTCAACCAGAGTGAAACCAGAAACCCGGGATATCGAAACGACTGTGACATTACTGTCCATGGATCATTCGCCCTCTGTGAGGGTGATGCCACCTGCCAATCTCAAGCTGGCACTGATGCATGTGCAGGATCCAATCGTCAGCTATTACCGGTATCTTTATGATGCAGTCGGCAGCGACTATCATTGGGTGGATCGAAAACTGCTGAGCGACGACCAGCTTGCGACAGCCATAAATGCGCGAGGGGTTGATATCTACGTTGCCTATTGCGGCGGCAACCCGGCAGGTTATTTTGAGATAGATGGTCGCGACAAGCAGCAAAGCTGGCTTGCCTATTTCGGACTGTTGCCCGAGTTTCACGGGCTCGGCAT
>JBDNEZ010000047.1:0-3824 GCA_041690095.1 Anderseniella sp. | reverse complement strand
GCTGCAAACAATCGCCGAACAAGCCGTTTTGCTTCGGGACCTGCCGCGGTCATACGCCGGAAAACTCAAAGTGGGATCTGTTCTGATTATGGCTACCGATGCTTTCAAGGTTCAGGTGCGGGGCAATATGGTGATGCGCATCACCGGCGTTGCGCATGATGAAGTCACGCCGGGGCTGGATGTCGGCAACCCGCTGGAGGTCTCCACACTGCTGGCGAACAACAACAAGACGCACGGAAACATTGATGGTGACTATTTTCTCGGCACGTTCAACGACGCGCGCGATTTCGCGTGCCTGTGCATAGGGTATCAGCAGGCGCTTTGTGAAAAAAGCTACGCATCGGTCCAGAATGCCGGCACTGATGGATCCCTGAGCTGGACAAATGCATTCGTGCCGAACGCAGATGCCTTATCATGAATGATACAGAAATAGTATTTGAATTCATGCGCTTGCAACAATAGACAATTGCAACCCCTGGCCCGGGTTGAAGGAAGCCACGTTGCTTTAACACTTTGATATAATCTAATCCGGCGACTCGTTTTTCGGAGGCGACGTGGTTGGTGGTGGATTGGTTTCCTGCCTCGGTACAATATGCCACGCAGCGAATGCAGTCTTAATCTGGGTGGATCGGCGTCTGGCGGGACCCAGCGCCATCCTGAAGGCTGATACAAGCAATACGGAAAAAAAGATCGCCGTCTGAAAGTACATGAAAGCGTTCGGACCATAGCTTTGCATTAACGTACCGACCATCAATGGGCCAAAAGATGATCCAAGGCCGTAAATCAAAAACAGGCGGCTGGATGCCGACAGCATCTGCAGGTTCTTCATTTGGTCATTGATATGCGCCAACGCGACGGACCGGGTCGGGATGGCCAGCGTTCCGAATACGGCAAACATCATGATCGTGATCAGGAGGCTGCCTTGATGGGTGGCAGCCAGCAATGCAGCCAGAGCCGCAAACAGGCTCACCGTCAGCAAGACCAGTCTACGATCCATATTGTCCGCAAGCATTCCCAGAGGATACAGCACAATCGTCACGCCGAGGGTTGGCAACGCGATCATTACCGATATCCACCACACCGGTATGCCCTTGATGACGCCATAGGCAGATCCGAGGCCGAACAATGCGCTTTGGGCCAGACCATTGACGAAAATTGCGTATGTGGCCAGCGGCGAGCCACGAAAAACCACTCCCAGCGACACCGGTGGTGTCTTGATAACCACAGGCACATCAATCTTGAGCAGGGTGATCGGTACCAGGGCGAAAGATAAAATGACCGAGGCCAGCAAAAACCGTACATAGCCACTGTTGTCATCGACGTTGAGCAGGAATTGCCCTGCGCCCATCATGGAATATGTCACTACAAGGTACAGTGCCATAACCCGACCACGGGTACGGTTTGACGTGGATGCGTTCAGCCATGCCTCGCAAATGATGTAAAGTCCGGTTGTCGAAATACCGGTCAGAACCCGCAGCACAAACCACCAGGTCGGTTCGACAAAAATTGCCAGAAGGAGTGCGGATGACGAGGCAAGCGAAGCAAGACCGGCGAATACCCGGATATAGCCAACCTCCTCGATCATACGGGGCACCAGCCATGCCCCCAGCAGAATGCCGGCAGGGTAGCCTGTAGCGATGTAGCCGATAGCAATGCCGCCGAGTTCCGCCTGTGACGCAAGAAGTCCGACCAGCGACCCCTGTAGTCCTGTCGCCAGCGCAAGCAAGGCGATACACAACAGCAGGATTGCAATGCTGAATGTCTGTGTTTTGTTGCTCAAGGGGTAATGACCATACCGTCGAAGGCGGTTTCTTCGGGAATATCGCCTATAGCTGCAAGCATGTCAGGTCCCATATGGGTCAGAACAATGCGTTTTGCGTTCAGCGAGTCCCGGTTGGTTACAATGTCAGGGTAGTTCAGATGATACCTTACAGATTTGCCGTGGGCATAGCACTCCATAATCAATAGATCAGCGCCGTCAGCCAGGGCAGGGATGTGTGGGTTCCACTCGCCATCTCCGGTATAGGAAATGATTTTCCCGTCGATCCTCAACCGCAAGGATGTCGGCAATGTCTCTGGTGTGTGCACGGCGGGCATTGTCTGTATTTCCAGGTTTCGGTGGCAGTGTTTTGACATGTTCGACAATTCTACGAAATTCAGTTCGAACCGGCGTTTCAACCCGCCAGAACCAGGAAACAGAGCCGCCGTGGCCTGTTCAACCCATAGTTCGGTGCCTGGTGGCCCGATGATTGTCAACGGAACTTGCCGCCTGGCTCCCAACATTGCATCCATCAGCATGAACGGGATGCCACCCGCGTGATCGCCATGCAGATGGGTAATGAGAATGGCCTCGATAGTGTTATGTTCAATTTTGATCCGGTGCAGCGCGACAAGGCTTGAGGCGCCGAAATCGACAGCGAAACGCATATCCGGCGTGTCGACGACAATGCAGGTATTCAGTCGACCGCCAGACCCGAAGGCGTCTCCTGTACCCGCAAATGTGACAGTTACACTCATCACTACATGATCCCGTTTCATCGCAGCGCAAACATGCTCTATCAGCCGCCCCCTGCCGGTTTCATCATTGCCCGACTGGCAGCGGCAGCATTCGCTTGCTGTTATAATGGCCATCAAACTGCAGCAAGTACAATATTCGTCCGCGCGCCATTGCCTGTTACCGGTTTGGCTGCATGGTCGGGTAGCGGCTGTGGTCAACATCGAATGTGCTGGCTTCACACGCTATACCGGCAATATCCCTGATCAATGCCTGTTCCCGGTCCCTTCGGTACACAGAAACAAACTCTATTGGTTTCAAATGCGGTGTGGTCTTGATGATCATCAATTCGTTGCGCTCGATTTCGCGCTGATAGATACGTGGCGGCAACAGGCTGATGCCCAGACCGGAGACGGTTAGGGCAAGCACAACGCCAAGGCTGTTGCAGACATCCATGCGTCGTGGTTCGGCCCGGTTGCCAAAGAACCAGTTCTCAATAATTTCATGCAGAATGGAGGCTTGCGACAAGGCCACTATCGGCCAGGATTCAAGATCTTTGGGTGTCAGAGTCCGATTTTCCGGGATGCCAAGCTTCGGGCTTGCCAACCAGGAGTATTGCGCGGTGCCGAGATGATTGACGACCATGTTTGCTCCATGAGCGGGACCCGGCAGCAACAAAAGATCCATTTCACCTGAGTCAAACTTTTCCCACAGGCCAACGGTCAGATCGACGACAGACTCCACGACCAGTCCAGGGTAGGTTTCATTAAGGCGGGCGATGAAGTCCGGAAGCCAGGTGAGAGCTATGGTTTCGCCAATCCCGAGCCGGATGCGCCCGGAAACAGCTTCGGCGTTGCCAACGCGGGACTGGGCTTCCGACGACAGCGCCAGAATACGCTCGGCGTAGTCAAACAGGTCGCGCCCCTTCAGCGTCAGGCGGGTTGCCCGCCGGGGCTCCTCGAACAGTTCGGCGCCAAGCGCTTGTTCCAGATCCTGAATACGCATGGAAACTGCCGGCTGACTTGAGTTCAGTCGTTTCGCGGCGCCACTGAAGCTGTTGAGCCGCACCGTCCAGACAAAGGCTTCCAATTGTTTCAAGTTCATAGGTCTGTTTCCCGCGCTGCATTTCTATAAGAATAACTGATCAAATACAATTCGGTATAATAATTTGATATGATCAAGGAAATTTGGCACGGTTAAGGGGGAGCAAGGTCAGGCGTCAACGGCTGTACCGGCAGAAAATTCGTGTCATGTAACGATCGGGTTGCCATTAAAATGCTGGTGGCAAGAGGAGGTAGTAACCGTGTCGACGGACCAAATCCACGGGGAT
>JBDNEZ010000046.1:0-17978 GCA_041690095.1 Anderseniella sp. | reverse complement strand
TTTTGTCACGGCCAAGGCCCAATCAGACGAACTTAACAAATACAAGGCGCTCGGCGCTGCGGGCACCATTCCAAAACCGTTCGACCCGATCACGCTCAGCGATGATCTCCACCAGATATGGAAGACAGTGGTGGTGGAGTAGCGGCAATGACAGTTCAGGATAAATTGAGGTCGCTGATCAAAGTGCATTGCGTCACAATAAAAGACAGCGTCAGCGAGCTTGAGGCTGGTCTGGCGAGTCTCCATGAACCCTCCGACCGGCAATCTGAATTCATCATTGAAGACGCCAGGAGCCTGACGCATCAACTGAAGGGCAGCAGCGGCTCGATCGGGTTTGGCAATGTGAGCAATGCCGCAGCAATCCTGGATGATTATCTGAAAACCATCTCCGGACCTGATCGGAGATTGAACACTTCCGAATTGCAACGGATATTCCATATGCTTGACACCCTCAGGCGCGAGACAGAAAGCATATCTCCCGAGCGTTCAAGCCTGTATCATGCGCAGTTTGGTGTATCGCCCCGAGCACCGGATGCCGCGAAAGCGGAAGCTCAACAAACTGCCTTTGGCCAACTGTTGAAGTAGTTCATTTGCGGACAGAAATGGCGACCGGTCTACTTATACCAGGTCTCAGTAGCAGCGACCCATTTCACCGGAGCGATTTTTTCCGCCGGCAAAGCGCGTGTCGTGCCATGGTAAATGTACCACAAGCGGCGCGCAACGTAGCTGGCGGGAAAAAGCGCCCGGCCCTTCGGGGTGGGTCAGAGCGGCCCATCGGATGCGTTGCAGTGCTTGCCCGAGTGAACCGCTATGATCCCATCAAACGAGTCGCTGTTACTGAGATCTGCTATTACTACCAAAACAACTGACTATTGACTTATTTAGTGTTTTTGGGTGGCGCTTCGTTGACCAGAATCCAGTACATGCCCAGTTTTCCCACTGCGTCGACGAATTCATTGAAATCGACCGGTTTGCGCACATAGCTGTTGGCACCAAGTTCGTAACTGCTCAACTTGTCCTGCTCCTCGTCCGACGAGGTCAGCATGACGACGGGAATGTGGCTGATTGCGGGTTCCTGGCGCATGCGTTCCAATACATCGAGCCCGCCCAGCTTGGGCATCTTCATGTCGAGAAGCACTACTGCCGGTCGTAATGGCTCCTGCCCGGCGCACGTTCCTGTCGCCAACAGATGGTCCAGGGCCTCAACCCCGTCATTGGCGATCACGATCGGGTTGGTGATGTTTTTCTTCTTCAGTGCCCGAAGCATCAGAATCTGATCGTCGGGATTATCCTCGGCGAGAAGAATGGGTCTGGTGGACATAATGGTGATTCTTTCCAGGAAGCTCATATTGAAAGTGTAAACCTCATAATAGCACCGTCATTCGGTTTTGCGTCGGCCCATATCTTTCCACCGTGCCGCCGGACGATGTTGGCGACCGAAGCAAGTCCGATGCCGCTGCCTTCAAACTCGGCATTTCCGTGCAGGCGCTGGAACGGTTTGAACAACTTGTCGGCATGTGCCATATCAAAGCCCGCCCCGTTGTCGCGCACAAAAAAGGCCGGCGCAACCCCGTTTGCCTCAACGCCGAACTCAATGGTAGCTTGCGGCTTCTTTGCCGAGTATTTCCATGAATTGCCGAGCAGGTTCTCAAGGACCGTGCGCAGCAGGATTTCATCACCCTTGGCGACCACGTCTGGCTGTATGACAAACTCGACTTTCCTGTCAGGCTCGCTCCGCTTCAGGTCCTCGGCAACCGACTCAGCTATTGCGGACAGGTTTATGTCGGATCGCTTGGTCTCGATACGTGTAACCCGTGACAGCGTCAACAAATCGTCGATGAGGCGGCCCATCCGCTTGCTCGCCGCCGATATGCGCTCCAGGTAATCCAGGCCGGTCTCGTCCAGTTTATCGCTGTAGTCCTCCATCAGGGCCAGGCAAAAACCCGCCATGCTGCGCAATGGTGCACGTAGATCATGCGAGACCGAGAAAGCAAACGACTCGAGCTCTTTATTGACTGCATCAAGCTGCGACGTACGCTCGGCGACGCGCTGCTCCAGACCAGTGTTCAATTCCCGCATATCACTTTCGGTTTTGCGCAGCGATCTGGTCATGGTGTACGCAATTCCAAGCGCCCGGTCACGCGTATTCATGATCAGCCACATCACAGCTATCAGCAGCAGCGCGATCAAACCGCCGGCGAGCAAAATGGCGCGTGACTTCCCGAATAAAAGACTGGATTCGAAGTTTGGCAAACTTGCGATGGCCAGAGTCCAGGTACGACCGCTGAGTTGCACGAGTACTGTCTCATTGAACTCAGCGGCTTGCGGGGTTTCGGCACTGGTGTATGTGAGAGACTGCTCCGAAACTTCGGTTCCGTCGTGAATTGTCAGTGCGACATCCAGTTCATCCTGACCCAGTATGCCGCGCATCAGATCGTTCATGCGAAACGGGCTGTACACATAGCCAAACAGAGCGGTCCGACGGTTTTCCACGGTTGCGACCGGCATTCCCGCTTTATAGACGGGAAGATAAGTCAGGAAACCGGCCTGCACCTCTGCGTTGGTTTCCTGCTTCAAGGTCACCTTGCCTGAGACGGCAGCGATGCCCCTGTCACGTGCACGTTCCATGGCTTCTCGCCGGGTGCTTTGCGACATCATGTCGTATCCGAACGCCCGTTTGTTGCGGAAATCAAAAGGTTCAAGAAAAACAATGGCGGTGTAGACATCGCGCTCACCCTCCGGCCAAAGAGTGTAATCGGGGAATCCCTGCGAGCGGACTTGTCGGATGTGCTGATCTCTGTCGACAGGCAAAACGCGTTTTGAAAATCCGATCCCCTGAATGCCGGGATAAGTTTTCGCTACGTCGAGCGTCGCCACATAAGCCATCCATTCATTGCGGTCTACTTGCACGCTGGCATTAAACAAGGCGACTCCGCCGCGCAACACCTGCTCATAGGCTGCCATGCGATTCCGAATCGCGGTTTGCACGCGGTTCACGCTGGCATCAAACCGTACCTGGGCGCTATCATGCTCGGCTGTGGTTACGACTTGCGATACCCATAGAGTCAGGCCAAATACCACCGCGCCGACTGCGATGGAAGCAAGCAGGCTGAACAGGCGACGCCGTGACCTGTCGGGTTTGACCAAGTCCGGGGTCTTGATCCTGGTACCGGAATCCATTTCCATTGTAGTCCTTTCCCAGAACACGTTCATCAATCGCGTCGACACTCCTGAACGACGATACACGAACTCCGGAACTGGACAGGAACCCCGCTCCAGCGCATCGTGCCAAGCTGCCTGTTCCTGACCATCACTACGAAACCGGGTAGATTGAAATTTCCAGCCTGCGGCAAAGTCAGAAAACGCACACCACATGACAGAGGTCGCCCCGGCAGTGGTCTTCACCAAGACCCTGGAACTTTCAATCTCACACTGTGTACCAATATCTAAGCTTATACCGGCCCCGGTCATGTCGAGTTCATTGAGGCTGAAGTATAATCGGCTTTGAATTAACGAACTAACAACGTGGACCGACGGAACTGACTATCGATCCATTTGACCGGTTGTTCACGTTTGCCGATCAAGCAAGCTTCGCGGCAGCACCCGGAAGTGTCGTTTGACATGATGCAATTATCCTCTGTAAGGACTGATCCCATGAGCGATCATGCAAACATAGCGGCCACTCAGGCACGGCGACTTTCCGTTGCCCCGATGATGGACTGGACGGACAGGCACTGCCGGGTATTTCACCGGCAGCTGACCCGTCACGCCCTGCTCTATACGGAAATGCTGACCACCGGAGCCGTGATCCATGGTGATCGCGAACATCTGCTCGGATTTGATGCATGCGAACATCCTGTCGCGCTGCAACTGGGCGGGTCCGAGGCAGCAGATCTTGCGGAGGCCGCTCGCATTGGCGAAAGCCTGGGCTATGACGAAATCAATCTCAATTGCGGTTGTCCGTCAGACCGGGTGCAGTCCGGCCGCTTTGGTGCCTGCCTGATGGGCGAACCTGATACCGTGGCGCGTGGCGTGGACGCCATGCGCTCAGCCGTATCGGTTCCGGTAACTGTCAAATGCCGTATTGGCATTGACGATCAGGACAGCGAGGCAGATTTTACGCGTTTCATTGAAACAGTTGCCTCGGCGGGCTGCAACACGTTCATCGTCCATGCCCGAAAGGCGTGGCTGGATGGTCTCAGCCCGAAACAGAACCGCGATGTGCCGCCGCTGGATTACGAGCGGGTTTACCGTCTCAAGGCCGCGCGCCCGAACCTGCACATCTCAATCAATGGCGGCGTCGAAACGCTTGATCAGGCACTCGTCCATTTACAGCATGTCGACGGTGTCATGCTGGGCCGGGCAGCCTATCAGCACCCCTGGCTTCTGGCGGATGTGGACCGCGCGATATTTGGCGCTGCAGGCAATCCGGTTGCCGACCGCTTCGACGCGGCTGAACGCATGGTCGGTTATATCGAGCAGCGCCTGTCAAAAGGCGACTATGTCACCCGCATCACCCGGCACATGATGGGCCTGTTTCATGCCCGGCCCGGCGGCAGACTGTGGCGGCGTTTCCTGTCGCAAGACGCGCGCCGCGACGGTGCCGGGGCTGAGATCATTCATCAGGCACTCGCCATTGTGTCAGACGCCATGGCCGCGCGTGAGGCGGCACAATAAGGCGGGCTTTTTCAGGCACCCTGTTTCGCGATCACGTCAAACGCCACGCAGATGCGTTTTTGCGTTGATTTGAACGGCACTGTGCCGTGATACATGAAGGCCGGAAACAGCAGCATCAGGCCTTCATTCGGCTTGACTGTTTCAACCGGAAAATCCGCCTTGAACGGCAACTCTTCAGGTGGCCTGCCCATCTCGAATGCACCGGCATTGTCAGCGCCCGATCCCGAAACCACATCCGGAATGGTGACATAATAACAGCCCGACAGGTAACCCGACATGTGGATGTGCGGCTTCTGATTGCCCTCACCGTCCAGCACGGCAGACCATGCCACGATGTCATAGGCCTGTGGCTCGTTCAGCAGGAAGGGATGTTTGTCGTCATTGGGACTTTCGGCGAAATACCTGTCCACGGCAGCGCGCATATGTAGTTCAAGGTCTCCCACCGGACCGGCATCATCATTGTTGATATCCGGACCTATGCGCAGCGCCGGATGATGCCAGGTCGGATGGTCTTCAGGAGGTGTTTGCAATTTGTCATGCCCGAGCACAACCGCCTCAATGGCGCGGTTGAAAGCATCCAGGCTGCCATAGCCTTGAGGAGTCTCCAGGGTGCGACCCTTCACAAACCGGTTAAAATCAAACCAGCGCGCAGCGGCATCGTGATTGCCCACTTCGACTTCAAGCAGGGCCATAAAGGCCATTGCCTCAATGTCCGACGGCATCGTTTCGCACCAGTTGCCGGCGTGACGATGAGCTTCATCTACACGGCCAAGTTCAATCAGCGCACCGATCAGATTGGAGTAGATCTGTTTATCTGCGAGCCCTGCCGCCATGGCACGGGT
Organism: Anderseniella sp.; assembly: GCA_041690095.1. Taxonomy (GTDB): domain Bacteria; phylum Pseudomonadota; class Alphaproteobacteria; order Rhizobiales; family Aestuariivirgaceae; genus Anderseniella. The sequence continues at coordinate 12,459 of JBDNEZ010000046.1, read as the reverse complement.
ATACAGTTCTACAGCTCGAGTATTCTGTTTGCTCATCTGCGCAGATATTGCTGTAGACCGCAAAAGCGAGGCGTTGTCCGGGTATTTCTTGACCGCCGCTTCGAAAATCATCAGGGCCTCACGCCACTGCCCCGCATTGGCCAGCATGTCGGCATGCTTGACTTTCAGTTCAATATTGTCCGGTTCCTGCGAAACCGCCACTTCAAGAATGGATGTAGCCGTGTCCCAGTCATCAGCCAGCGCATAAAACCGGGCAAGATTTGCCCGCGCCAGCGCCGGGCGTGGCGCCTTGTCGACATATCCGGCAACAGTAGCCAGATGATCCAGCGCCTTGTCGCGATGACCAAGCGCCAGCCAGCACCGCGCAGACAGGGTTTGCCCGCGCATCATGCAGGGGTGTGTGCTGGTCACCGGACGCAGCACTTCAAGCGCCTCACGTGGCTGTCCCGCCTGGAACAGCTGCGCCGCCTGTTCGATCTTGTCCTTCACCTTGGTCTGATACTCCGTACTGGCGCACTTGCCCGCTCGCCATCGTTTTCAGCGCCTGTGTACCAAGAATTTGGCGGTGTGTGCTAGAGCAAGAATGACACGGTTAATCAGCAGACAGCAACCGGGGTGCGGCGCTGTGCGCACTTCTAACCGCCGCCGTCTCACAATAGGTCAGGGACATGACAACCCTGACCGAAAAGCAGCTTGCATCGCAGCCCTATGTTCGCTGGTGGCTGTTGTTTGTTGCCGCCACGGTTTTTGTCATGGTGATTGTTGGCGGCGCGACCAGACTGACGGATTCAGGCCTGTCCATCACCGAATGGAAGCCATTGCTGGGGGCCATCCCGCCGCTCAATGAAGCCCACTGGCTGGCGGCATTCGAAAAATACCGCCAGATTCCCGAATACCATCTCGTCAACAAGGGCATGAGCCTCGACGAGTTCAGGTTCATCTATTGGTGGGAATGGGGACACAGGTTCCTGGGCCGCGCCATTGGTGTGGTGTTCTTTGTACCATTTGTGTTTTTCTGGCTGACCGGCAGGCTGCACAGATCGCGTATTCCCGCGTTGCTCATGCTGTTCGTTCTTGGCGGGCTGCAGGGCGGACTGGGCTGGTACATGGTCAAGTCCGGGCTGGTGGACCGCACCGATGTGAGCCAGTACCGCCTGTCGGCTCACCTGACGCTGGCAACAATCATCTTTGCCGCACTGATCTGGACTGCATTGGGCTTCGGCAACGCGAAGCGGCGGCTTGCCGCAACCGTCAGTCAGGGCTGGCCCGCACTTATTTTGCCTGCGGTTGCTTTGCCTGCACTTGGCTTGATTGTCCTGGTCATCGCTCAGACCGCTCTGGGCGGGTTTGTGGCAGGTCTGGATGCCGGCCTGTCGCATAACACCTGGCCGTTGATGGACGGCCGACTGATTCCCGACGGACTGCTGGTGATGGAACCCGCCTGGCGCAATTTCTTTGAAAACGTACTTACCGTGCAGTTTCAGCATCGCATGATGGCCTATGCCATCGCCATTTTCGCATTCGTGTACGCCGCGCGCGCCGTGAATGAGACAAATCCCCCTGCCGTACGCACTTCAGGTTTGGCGATCCTGTTGGCCGTACTGGCTCAGATCGGCTTCGGTATCTGGACGCTGCTGGCTCATGTGCCGATCACCCTGGGACTGATCCATCAGGGCGGTGCACTTGTCGTGCTGGCAGCCTGCATCTGGCATTTGAATGAAGTGAGCACCGCAGGCGATCATATCCCCTGCGGCGCGCGCAGTATCGCAATCAGCTCATTGCCTGATCAAGATCGGCAATGATGTCGGCTACGTCCTCGATCCCGACGGACAGGCGCACCACGTCGGCACCGGCACCGGCTTTTTCCAGCTGTTCCGGCGTGAGCTGTGAATGGGTGGTTGAGGCCGGGTGAATGATCAGCGATTTCGTATCGCCCATATTGGCCAGATGCGACAGCATCTCAACCTTGGACACTGTACCGACACCGGCGTCGTAGCCGCCTTTCAGACCGAAGGTGAATACTGCCCCAGCGCCCTTCGGTGCATATTTTTTCTGCCTTTCGTGATCATTGTCGCCTGGAAGTGCTGCATAGTTGACCCATGAAACACGCGGGTAATTGGACAGCCATTCGGCGACTTTCAGCGCATTGTCACAGTGGCGTTGCATGCGCAGTGACAGGGTTTCCATACCGGTCAGAATCAGAAATGCGTTGAACGGAGAGATGGCGGGTCCCAGATCGCGCAGGCCCAGTACCCGGCAAGCGATGGCAAAGGCTATGTTGCCGAAGGTTTCGTACATAACGATGCCGTTGTAGGAAGCATTGGGCTCCGTCAGCACCGGGAACTGACCCTTGTTCCTGCCCCAGTCGAAATTACCGCCGTCAACAATGACACCGCCCATGGAATTGCCGTGACCGCCAAGAAACTTGGTCAGCGATTCCACCACGATGTTGGCCCCATGCTCAAACGGCCGACACAAATATGGCGACGCCAGCGTATTGTCGACGATCAGGGGTACGTGGGCCTTTTGGCAATGGCTGCGATGGCTTCGATGTCCGTGATACGGCCACCCGGGTTGGCGATCGATTCAATGAAGATCGCCTTGGTTTTCGGCGTGATGGCTGTTTCGAATGAAGCCATATCGTCGATGTCGGCCCACACCACGTTCCAGCCAAACGACTTGAACGAATGGTTGAACGCATTGATCGACCCGCCATACAGCTGACGGGCACAGACAATCTCGTCACCCGGCATCATCAGCGCATGGCAGATGATCAGCTGTGCAGCATGACCGGAGGCGACGGCCAGCGCCGCCGTTCCGCCTTCAAGAGCTGCGACCTTCTCCTCCAGCACAGCCTGGGTCGGGTTCATGATCCGGGTGTAGATATTTCCGAACGCACGCAGTGCAAACAGGTCTGCTGCATGCTGGGCATCATCAAACACGAACGAGGTCGTCTGGTAGATCGGCGTAGCGCGCGCGCCGGTTGTCGGATCAGGCTTCGCGCCTGCGTGAATCGCCAGTGTATCAAAACCGGGTTTGTGGTCGCTCATGTGAAATGCTCCTTGGAACCGCTCGAGAGTTGTCAGTGCAGGTTGAGCGTTCTAGCAAAGGACGGCAAATCAAACAATTGTTCTTTTTAGAGAACGTCAACCTACCGCTTCACGATTCCAAGGCTCTGCATCTTGCCGGAACTATGCAGTGACTGCTTCTTTGATGATATCAGACCGGTATTGCCGCCGACCCAGCCCCATTCGCCGGACAGTTTGCCATATTCGATTTTCGGGCACCGGTTCATGACGACACGCACGCCGGCCGCCTCGGCCTTCTTCGCAGCCTCGTCATGGCGCACTGACAACTGCATCCAGATGACTTTCGGTAGCGGCCTCAGGGCCAGCGCTTCATCGACCAGTCCCGCTGCGGCCGTGGAATTGCGGAAAATATCAACCATGTCGATGGGCTCCGGCACCTCACTCAACGAACCGTAGACCTTGCGCCCGCATATCTCCAGGCCAACAATACCCGGATTGAGCGGGAATACCTTGTACCCTTTGTCGATGAGATACTTGGTCACAAAGAAAGACGGCCTTGACTCATTCGATGAGGCACCGACAACGGCGACGCTTTTGACGTCCTCCAGAACGGCGCGAATGTAGGTGGCTTCGTAGCTATCGTGATTCATGGAGCAGTAATCCGTCCGTCTTTATCCAGCGGGAACACGGGATTGAAGGCAATTTCCCACAAATGCCCATCCGGATCTGAAAAATATCCTGAATAACCGCCCCAGAACGCCTTCTCCGCCGGTTTCACGATCTTCGCACCAGCCGCTTCGGCAAATGCCATAACCGCGTCCACCCGGTCTTCACTTTGGCAATTATGGGCCAGCGACATGGTCGTGAACGCGCCCGGCGAAAACGCGACTTGCGCATCGTCAGCCAGTGCTTTTCGACCGTAAAGGCCTAACACCACGCCGCCCATGTTGAAGAATGTGACATCATCATTGGACGATGTTGCAGCAGCCCATCCCAGGCGTTCATAAAATGCCCTGGCACGCTGCATATCATCCACACCGAGCGTGACTATGCTGATGCGCGGTTCCAGAGCAGTCATTCGTCAGTCCATTCCGGCTTGCGTTTTTCGAGGAACGCCCCGATGCCTTCGCGAGCATCGCGCATCATCATGTTGTCGACGATAACCTCCGATGTATGGCGATAGGCCTGCTCCAGCGGCATTTCAAGTTGCTCGTAAAACGCCTTCTTGCCGAGTGCCAGCACGGCCTGGGAGCGCTCGGCCAGTGTTGCGGCAAGTTGCTGTGTGGTGACGGCAAGGTCCTCATCGCTGCAAACCCGGTTGACGATCCCTGCCGCCATGGCCTCTTCCGCGTTCAGCAGCGCACCCGTGGTCAGCAACTCCATGGCGCGCTTGCGACCGATATTGCGTGACAGCGCCACCATCGGCGTGGAGCAGAACAGACCTGAATTGATACCATTGACACCAAACCTCGCCGACGCGCCTGCGACCGCCATGTCACACGCCGCCACAAGCTGGCAGCCTGCAGCCGTGGCAATACCGTTTACCTCGGCAATGATCACCTTGGGATGGGCAACAATCATCTGCATCATTCGGGAACACCGCGCAAACAGCGCTTCGTAGAACGCTCTGCCGCCATCATTGTCCCGGCGATGAGCTGTCATTTCTTTCAGATCATGGCCACCGCAAAAGCCCGGCGCCTCGCCTGCCACCACGATGGCGCGAACCGTCTTGTCGGTTGCTGCTGCCTCAAGGGCGGCAACAAGTTCATCAAGCATGGCGCTGGACAGCGGATTGCGTTGCGCGCCACGCATCAGTGTCAGCCGCGTGATGCCGGCGGTGTTTTCAACACACAATAACGGTGCGTCAGCCATCAGTGCCCGCCTGTCTCATCGGTTTCCGCCAGCAGTTTCAATTTCTCCGCCCACTCCGTTTGCTTGTTGAGATCGCTTACAACTTTCTTATTGTTGTCGGACGGCAACATGGATTTGAGCCCTTCGATGAGCGACTTCTTCATGGTCTCTTCAAGATCAACCTCGTTTTTGATATTTTCGAGTTCCTGATTGATCTCGTCTTCATGGGTCCCGGACAGCGCTGCATAGGCGAAACTCACAGACGTGATGGCGATATTCCATTCCCCGACTGTCGCAAATCCAAAACTCTTGATGTCTTTCTCAAGTGCCGGACCCTCGTCGGCTTCGGTCACGAACTGCTCGAGCGACTCGTACTCCGCGATATCAGTGTCCTGATAGGTCTGCTTGAGTTTGACAAAGCCATCAATGGCTCGCTTCGCCATGTCCGGCGTCAGTTCGATGGTTTCCACCGTGGCGATGCCCGGTGCCATCTCCGGTTGTTCATCCTCACTGCTGCCTTTACCGGAATTGCCATCGTCGCCCGGATTCAATTGCAGCAGCGGCTCATTGCCCGGAGACAGCACAAGCGGTGCGGTGCTTAGACCGCCGCCGGGTGCGGGCCCACCATGCACCTCCGGCAACCGGGTCTGGTCCTTGACCGCAAACGCCGGGTCGCAAAACACGCCAAGCAGTGTTGCGCTCATCAAAACAGCAATGTCTCCGGTGTGCTTCATGGCAACAGATTGTAGAACACGGCAGATTGCGGGGGAAGTGCCATTGACGAGATTGGTCAACTTGCTCAAAACCATCCAACAAACTGAACCTACCTGAGCAGGATGCGGCGAATGGCACTGAAATGGTCAACGGAAGAAGTTTTCACCTTCCTGCAGGAAGAGTTTCCGCAGGCACTGCGCGACGGCGTCAACTACGAAGTGCTGAAACTGCAGCCCGAAGAGGTTCATGTCCGCCTGGTGGCCGGCGAACAGCAATTGCGTCCCGGCGGCACGGTCTCCGGTCCGACCATGATGGAAATGGTGGACTTCTCGATCTATGTGCTGCTGCTGGCACATCACAAGGAAGCCGCGCGGCTTGCGGTCACCACCAATCTGACCATCTCGTTCCTGCGCAAGCCGCAACCAGGGCCTATCGTGGCGCAAATCCGGCTTATAAAACATGGCCGCACTCTCACTGTTGCGCGCGCCGATATCATTTCCGAGGCAGACAACAAGCTGGTGGCAAGCTCGGAAGCGACGTATTTCATGGGAAGTGTATGAGGTAAAATAATACCGTATATATTTTATACAACGAAATCAACTGTATATGTAAATTTTAGATTCCATAATGCACTTGACCCTGTCGTCGCACAGGCGTAGAACCCATCACCAGCAGGGTACTTGATCCTCGCAGGTCACACGGTATCCGGTTCACAATTCAACCACTCAGGACAGACTGTCATGAAAACCTTTTCTATTCGGGCATCCGAAATCGAGAAGAAGTGGATTTTGATTGACGCCGAAGGTCTGGTTGTAGGGCGCCTCGCCGCCGTTATTGCCACCCGCCTTCGCGGCAAGCACAAACCCACTTTCACTCCCCATATGGATATGGGCGACAATGTTGTTGTCATCAACGCCGACAAGGTAGTGTTGACCGGCAACAAGCGCACCCAGAAAACCTATTATCGCCACACCGGCTATCCCGGCGGCATCAGGGAAGCCAAGGCCGACAAGATCCTTGACGGACGTTTCCCCGAGCGCGTGCTGGAATCAGCCGTCAAGCGGATGATGCCCGGCGGCCCGCTGACCCGCGATCAGTTATCGAACCTGCGTATCTTCGCCGGTACAGACCACCCGCACGAAGCACAGCAACCCGAGATTTTTGACGTCAAGGGCATCAACCCCAAGAACTCGCTGAGAGGTTAAGGCAATGGCTGAAGAAATCACCGCACTGGAAGACCTCGGCAGCGCAATGGGCACGGTTGCAGAACCTGCCGCAGCACCTGCTGAACCAAAAATCGACGCTCTCGGCCGCTCCTATGCGACCGGCAAGCGCAAGGATGCGGTTGCCCGCGTCTGGATCAAGCGTGGCAATGGCAAGATCACCGTCAATGGCCGCGAAGTCGAAACCTATTTCGCACGCCCTACCCTGCGCATGGTCATCCAGCAACCGCTGGAAGCCTGTGAGCGCAAGGACGAGTTTGACGTCGTCTGCACCGTTGTCGGCGGTGGCCTGTCCGGCCAGGCCGGCGCCGTGCGTCACGGCATCTCCAAGGCACTGACCTATTTTGAGCCGGCGCTTCGCCCGACCCTCAAGAGCGGCGGCTTCCTGACCCGTGACTCACGTGTCGTTGAACGCAAGAAGTACGGCAGAGCCAAGGCCCGCCGTAGCTTCCAGTTCTCGAAACGGTAGTCTATATAGCATTTACGAAAATAAAAACCCCGGCCATGGCCGGGGTTTTTTGCTCAGCTGGACCGGAATTGAAATACAGGCGGGAACAAAATCAATCAGAATACGTAGTGAACCGCCCCGGGATTGTCGGAGGCTCAAACTTCTGAAAACACCCCCCACGTATCTATCAAAGCTTCTATCACGCCTGACCATCTCGTTTGCTTGGCATGTGGAGCTAAACAGAAGACTTTGAAACGGCACCTGAATACCAGCCACGGCCTCATCCCTGCTGAGTACAAAGACAGGTACAACCTACGATCTGACTACCCTATGGTCTCTGCTGAATATGCCGACAGACGGTCAAAGATGGTCAAAAAGATTGGTCTGGGTCGGAAACGGGGTGGGTCGGAAACTTGTGATGAAATCATTTGGCATTGGTTCAACACGGAGAGGAACAGTATGGAAAGCCTGCAAAGCAAGATGAAGATGTTTTTGTAATTGTTGTCAGGCCACAGCCGAACCCGGCTCTCCAACCTCTTCATCATCTGAACGGGATTTGGTTTCTTTAGGTTGCAACCATGAAGGCAATGGCTCTTGGTCATCTTGCCATGCGTCTGATGCCTGTTCCCGATAGGCACCTAGGATTCTCAGCAGCCGTTCGAGGCATTTCGACAACTCTTGCATATCAGAAGAGTCAATTTCACCCCCTGAAGCTAAATACCGTTTCAGGTAATCCAACTCCTCAGAAATCGACTGGATGGCCACTTCATGGTCTTGTAGATAACTCAGACGAGACATGATTCACCTCTAAATTATCATAACATGTCGCACCGTAATGATAAAGACGTGAGGATCGATAGAGCAGATCACGAGCCCGTCTAGCCGGTCAGTCCAGCTCCACAATCAGAAGACACTTCTCAACTCTGTCTTCAATATACTCACGAGCCAAAGGATGAGATTACACAATGAAACGATTCAAAGCTTGTTGACAAAATCATGACAAAATAAATATGCCTCTTGAAGTTATTGATATAACGAGATTTACAAAAACTCCAGTTCTCGAAACGGTAGGCCAGACGGGATTTCACGACCTTCAAAACCCCGGCCATGTGCCGGTTTTTTTGTGTACTGGTCCGGAATTGACGGACAAACCGACACTTAATCAAACAAAAGGACTCGTCCATTTAGTGCCAGAAGCGGCCATTGCACTAGAATAGTGTTCACACTCAAACTACGTCTGTTAAGGTGTGGCGAAGGTGAAAGATCAGGAGAAGCCAGAATGGGTAGCGAGGAATACTTTGGTGATCCAGGCAAGGTAGAACTGATGCGCCGGGCAGCATCACTGTACCGGTTGGTGCAACAAGATTCGCGCTTTGCCTACTATGGACGGCTTGTGGCATTGAGTGACCCGGGCGATGACACGGTCGCTGTGATGACCGCGCTGGCGCGACTGCAGGGAGCAGCGGTTTGCTATTACTTCCCAAAGGCGGCAGCGGACGAACTATACGCCAAACTGGAGTCGATGGGCCTCAAAACTGACCGTCACGAACATTATTGGGGTGGTGAGGAGGCACTTCATGCCAGCCAACAAGTTTTGGCAGACTTACGAATGCCCGATGATATCACCATACGACGATTGGATGATGCTACGCCAACTTCCCTGGTCTCTGACGTCGCAGCTTTGCTGCAGTCTTGCGATGTCATGCCAGTACCCGGAAGCTTTCTGCGTGGTCGAACGCGGCCCGGTATAACAATGGTTGCTGTCGATCGATCCGGCACACCTGTAGCCAGCGCATCATCGTTCGTCATTCATCATTCCAGCAGCGTCCATGCCACTGATGTGTTTTGGGGTATGCTTGCAACAAGAGAAGATCGGCGGGGACAGAAGATTGCACTGCAACTGGGTGCGATGGCCATTGAACACATGTGGTTGAACGAGGGGGCAAGAGGTTTCATGACTGGCGTTCGTGACGACAATCGTTCGTCGCAGGCTCTATGCAATAGGCTTGGCGTTTATGATTCCGACTGGATCTACGCTAGTTGCCTGGACGAGGCACTGCTTGGCAGTTCATCCGTCACTAGATAAAGTCGCCAATGATAATGCATAGAGCAACATGGGTTCAATTGAACCCATAAAATTGCTCCAACACTTTGGAAACGATCAGGTTTATGATTTTTGGTTGATTCAACCAAAAATCATCCTGATCTAGCCCAGCTCTCAATGTTATTCTCTGCCGAGCGCCTATCGGACTTTTGCAGAGCGTTTCAATGCATGATTGGCGTGGGTCCGTGGCAACCATCCCGTAGTGCTGGTATCCCCCAAAAATGAATATAGGACCGCTCTGGGACACAAGCCGACTCTTTGCGATAAACTCCAGTGAGTCAGTTGCTTTGGTATTATATCAGATTTCAGTAACAGCGACCCATTTCACCGGAGCGATTTTTTCCGCCGGCAAAGCGCGTGGCCCTTCGGGTGGGTCATAGCGGCCCATCGGGTGCGTTGCAGTGCCGTCAAATGGCACATCAAGATGCAGACGGCGACGCGTGCACAGCAACAAAAGCGAACATGGTTCCCAAGTGATTTCCGTAGCTTCTCTTCCAGTTGGCAGGTACGTTGTTACCGAAGGGAGAGTAGTTTTGGAACGAAGGCTTTCAGCGATACTCGCTGCCGATGTTGTCGGGTATTCCAACCTCATGTCATCGAACGAGGCTGGCACGCTCACAACACTTAAGCGTCACAGGAAAAATGTGTTTGATCCAATTGTGGCCAGACTGGGAGGCCGCATCGTCAAACTCATGGGCGATGGCGCCCTCGTGGAGTTCGCATCGGTAGTCAACGCGGTACAGTGTGCCATCGAAATTCAGGAAATTTTGGTGGCTGCAGATGGCCCTATTCGGTTGCGGATCGGTATCAATCTTGGCGATGTCATCATTGAGGGCGAAGACATCTATGGCGACGGCGTCAACGTAGCAGCAAGGCTCGAACAGATGGCAGAGGCAGACAGCATTTTGGTGTCTGATGATATCTATCGCTATTCCGATGGCAAAGTTGAGGCCTTGTTTGAGAACCTTGGTGAGCAGCAATTCAAGAATATTGAGAAACCGATTAAGGTATGGCGCTGGAAAGCTGGAGACCGAGCCAAACAGCCAATGCCATCATTTGTGGACAAAGCCAGCCCCGGACTTACCTTACCTGACAAACCGTCGGTGGCGGTGTTGCCGTTTGACAACATGTCTGGCGATCCCGAACAGGAGTATTTCGCTGATGGAGTTGTGGAAGCACTGACTGCCGCGCTAAGTCGCATCCGCTCGTTCTTTGTAATCGCCCGCAATTCAGCTTTTGCGTACAAGGGAAAGCCGAAGAATGTGTGCGACATCGGGCGGGAACTGGGGGTTGGATATGTGCTGGAAGGCAGCGTCCAACGAGCTGGTGATCGTGTGAGAATCACTGTGCAGTTAATTGAAACCGGTTCTGGTGCCCACGTCTGGGCGGAAAGATATGATGGTTCCCTCAACGACATTTTTGATCTGCAAGACAATATCACAGAGCAGGTGGCAGGCGCACTGCAGCCTTCGATCAGGTTGGCCGAGATTGACAGGATCAGCCGCAAAAGGCCGCAGGATTTGGGTGCCTACGATTACACGATGCGTGCTTTCAAACACGTATGGGCGCTCGAGAAAGAGGAAGCCGCAAAAGGCTTGTCTTTACTCGACAAGTCGCTTGAGGTTGAACCGGATTACCCACTGGCTCTGGCACTTGCTGCCTGGTGCCACGCTCAAGGCTCGGTCTACAACTGGGTGACAGACATAGAAAGCAGCAAAGCACAGGCGTTGAAACTTGCAGAGTGTGCCGCTGATCTATCTGCCGATGACCCTCTCATCCTGACCGTACTGGGAACTGTACATACGTTCGTGCGGAATTTCGGTGCTGCGCGCGTGTTGCTGCAGCGGGCTGTAGCGCTCGATCCAAATTCTGCATGGGCATGGAGCCGGCTTGGCTGGTTGGCAGTTTATGCCGATCGGACAGACGAAGCGCAGGAGAATTTCGAGAAGGCGCTGCGACTCAGCCCACTGGACTCGATGAACTTCAACAATTTTGTAGGTATCGCATCGGCTCACCAGGTAGCAGGTGATGACAGTACTGCGGCGGAAACTTTCCTGCGCGCGCTGGACGAACGTCCCAACGCTTTTTGGATACACCGCAACTTGGCGCCTGCCCTTTTGGGTGCGGGCGCCTCGATGAAGCCAAGGCATCAAAAGCCACATTGATGAAGGCATACCCGGAAATGAGCGTTGAACGTTTCAAGGAAGCAATGGTATTCTCGCCAACGGTGCTTGAGCGTATCGGCAGACAGCTTATGAAACTTGGTGTACCCGAAAACTGACTTTGCGCCGCCTGCGGAATGATTTGTCCTGAGACGCGTGTGCCTGCCCGAATGAACCGCTATGATCCCATGAAACGGGTCGCTGTTACTGAGATCTGGTATTCGTTAGCCCAAGACGCGAAGCTCATCATATGAAATCGCGACGTGCTTTTTAAACGCTTCCCGTTCGCTCAAGCGATTATAGTAATTCTGAACATTCGGGAAGCTGGGCCTTTCGATCTCGATGTCAAAATATCGAAAAAGCAAATGTCCAAACTGAATGTCAGCGAGTGAAAATTGGGGTGACGCGAGAAATGAGTGCTTTGACAACTGAGCCTCCGCGACAGATAGAAAGCCACTCAATACAGAAACTGCTTGCTTGATCGCTTGAGCATCTCTTTGTGACGGAGCGGTGCGGACAACGCGCCAAAAAATCGGAACTGTGAACTTGATCGCAATATTTATTTTCGCCCATTCCGCCCATTTATCTATGGCGGCACGTGCCTCTGCATCAGTCGGCCAGAATGCGTCATCAGCATACTTTCCCGCCAAGTATCGCAGGATCGCACCGGTTTCCCAAATCGGGGCATTCTCGCCGTCTTGTAAAACTGGAACAGTTCCATTGGGATTCAGCACCAAGAAATCCGGCGTGTCGTTGCCTCCATAAATGAACCCGACATCGTGCCTTTCATGGCTCAGCTTAAGTTCCTCTATCGTCCACATCAAGGCTTGAACATTTGATGATGATGCGCGTCCCCAAACTTTGATCATCGCGGCGACCCTCCCTTATAAAAGTTCATCTGACTTTGAAGGCTTTGCGCATGTCACAC
>JBDNEZ010000045.1:0-4542 GCA_041690095.1 Anderseniella sp. | reverse complement strand
TGGACCCAGGAAATTCAACGCGATGACATTGCGCTGCGCACCGAAACCTGGTCAGCAATGCACGCTTCGGCCAGTCATTTTCACCTGACCGCGCGCATTGAAGCCTGGCACAACGACACGCTGGTGTTTGAGCGCGACTTTACCGAGGATATAGAACGCGACCTCAACTAAACCGGCCTGCCGACACTATAAAAAATGCCAGAGATTATTTCGACTGGGCTTCGTCGATGATGGCATTGAGCCGGTCCGGCTCGACCAGCACCAGGCCACCGCGGGTTTTCTCGATGATGTTCTTGCGCTTCAGCGTGGCCAGTTCACGCGTCACAACTTCGCGCTGGGTGGAAATCCTGTCAGCCAGTTCACGCTGCAACGGAGGCGGCGACACGATACGTTGCTTGTCATTGCCCAGGCGCGGACGCGACAGGCGCAACAATTCCGCACACAGGCGCTGCCTGGCCGTCAGGAAGGCGTATTCGCTCAACCGCTGGTTCAGGGTACGCACCCGGTCGGCCAGCATCTTCATCACCGACAGTCCGACCGATGGCATGGTTGTGCAGGCATCACGAAACACGGCGTCCGGCATGGCACAGATGCGGGTTTTTTCAAGCGCCGTCACATTGGCCGAGCGTGGCAACCCGTCAATGGCTGCCATCTCGCCGAAGTACCTACCGCCCTGCATGTCATCGAGAATGACTTCACGTCCAGACGCAGTGCGCAGCAGAATTCGCACCCGGCCATTCACGACAAACAACACGTCAGCAGTGCCGTCCTCATAATCGATTATAAGCTCGTTTTCCGCAACTGTGCGCCACACGCAATGCACCGACAACCGGCGGGCGTCTGCATCCCCCAGTGTCGCGAACAGCGGTATTTCCCTGATCTCATCCACGATTGCGATGATGTGCTCCATTGAAAGCTTTTTCAACCGTAATACTGATTTGCACAACATGTGTAAATTCTCACATAACCCGAACCCGGGCAGCGTTAGCATCACTGCATTGAAAACAAACAGGCAAACATGGAGGTGATTTGACATGACGCTTTTTGCACACAACCAGATCCTGCCAGTGTTGCTGATCACCGGCGTGTCTGTATTTGCCATGATCTGGGTGACTGATACCTCGCTTCACAGAAACTCCGGCGCGCTTTTGAGACAGCTATCCATAACACCGGATCAACATACCGTAAAAAGAGAAAAAACGGGTTGTTACAAGCACTTGCGAAGGGCAAGAACGGCGGGTTCAGATTATTGGTGGCAGAGGTACAAGAGCTGCATTGCGGCAAATTAGGGCCCTGACCCTGGTTGATGCAACCAATGTGGAATGCGGGGCTCCGCCGCCCGGGTCCTGCATTCCTGATCTTGCAGCTTCGATTTAGGCCAGAAACTTTCCGGCGCGCGGCTAAGGGTTACCCGGACTGTTCGCGCATGGTGTTTTTACCTATGAAGGCGGCTATCGCGCCGGCTGCCGCCTGCCAGTTTTCCTCAACGGTACAGCCCGACCTTTTCGGAGGCGCAAGGTCATGATTGCCGAACGGTAACCAGACAAGCTGGATATGCGCAGGCAAATCATAGCCCGCCACATCCTGCGCACTACCCAACGGATCGCGCTCACCCTGTGCAATCAATGTCGGGCACCGGATCGCCGGCAAATGCTGCGTCCGCAGGCTTTCGGGCTTGCCGGCCGGGTGAAACGGATAGCCCAGGCACACCAGGCCGGAAACACTGTCGCCTGGTTGAATATCCGCAGCAATCATGCTGGCGACACGGCCACCCATGGACTTGCCGCCAATGAACACCGGGCCTTGGCGGATCTGCGACAGGGCGTGCCTGAACTCTTCGATCAGACCAGGCATACGCGGCGGCGGGCGCCGCTTGCCGTCGGCCCGGCGCGCTTGCATATAGGCAAATTCGAAGCGCACGACATGTACACCCGCGCACGCAAGCAGTCCGGCGATCTGCGTCATGAAGGCTGAGTCCATGAGCGCACCGGCGCCATGCGCCAGCACCAGAACCGGCCCGCGTTCCGGGCCATCATGCAGCAAGGGTGTTGTTGTGCGCGTCATGAAACCTCGGCACGTCAGTCAGGGCCGGCACTGCCGGTACACTAAAGCGTGTTTCGCTCAATAGGGCTCATTTGGTATCAGTACGGTGATTGCGGGAAAAAGCGATTGTAGATCGGCGCGAAACGGCCCGATGACTGCAGACGGTCGAGGCCATAGTCCAGCACCTTGCGCAAATCATTGTCCTCACGGCGAACCATCATGGACAACGGTTTTGAAAACCGGGACCTGTCCAGGTAGCCCTGCCCGACAAAATGGCAGCACTGTCTGGATACGGTGCCCTGTAACCAGAACATCAGGCGAAACGCATCATCGAAGACAATGTCGACCTTGCCTGTGCGGGCCGCTTCGTGAAGTTCTTCGTAACTGGGGAAAGACACCAGCAATGACCGGTTGAAATACTGCCGGATAAAGCTGGCGTGGCTTGTGCCTTCGCGTACCCCGATGCGTTTGCCGGCCAGGGTGCGCACATCGGTTTTGCTGATCGGGCTGGAGGTTCGGGTCGCAAACCGGCCGAACGGGCGCAGGAACGGCCTGGTAAACTCCAGCTTTTCAAAATCCAGTTGATCGCGCGCGGTCATCGACACGGCGACATCCGCCTCGTTTCCGGTCAGGGCAGCTTCCATGGTGAGCGCATCATGGATGACAAACTCGCATTTGATTTTCAGGTCGGCACACATTGTATCAATGGACAGCGGCAGTAACCCTGACAGTGCCCCGACACTGTCGCGAAATGCAAACGGCGGAAATTCGGTATCCACCGCAAACCGCACACGGCGCACTTTTCGCAGACTGGTCGTCACATCGGCCTTTGCAACCTGGCGGAACTGCGGCAGTTCATCAACTGCCAATGCCGGTGTCGCCGTCGTAGCGGCCCCGGCAAGTCCCGCACAAACGGCGATTTTGACATAAGATAGCCACCCGCGTTCACGGGTGCGCTGTGCAATTGCGTTCATTCCGGCCTCGGCTCAAACCACATCACTCATGGCCCGCAAGTCAAATACAGCGGACACGGATTAGCAGTAGCGAATTTGTGGCGGCATAGAAAGGCCTGACCTGCGGTAATCATGGTGAAACCGGAAAAAGCGACACTCGCCAGTAGTTCCAAAGCAAAACACGAGAAACGTGTTGACCATATCTTGAGCGACTGGAGCGGGTGAAGGGAATCGAACCCTCGTCTTAAGCTTGGGAAGCTTCTGCTCTGCCATTGAGCTACACCCGCAATACCTGAGGTGATTAAACGCCATCACCCGGGCGTCCTGTCAACCGTCATCACGCCATGCTGACAATTATGTCATCACATGGATTTCATGGTAGTCTCGGCGCGATGATACCGCTAGTTTCGCGGTGATGAACGAGATTTCCAATCCACTTGTTGCCGGGTTTGAGCCCATCGATCCGGCAAAGTTCAAGAACCCGGACCTGACGGCTCTGGGCGATGTGCGTGCCAGCGTCAGCCTGAGTGCACTGGAAACGCTGTGGATCAATACCGGCACGCTGTGCAACATCACCTGCGTCAACTGCTATATCGAATCCTCACCCGGCAACGACCGGTTGGAATATTTCAGATTGTCCGACGCGGTAGCGCTGTTTGACGAAATTGCAACGCTGAAGCTGGGCACACGGGAAATCGCCTTTACCGGCGGCGAGCCGTTCATGAACCCGGACATGGCGGCCATGATGGAGGCAGCACTTGCCCGTGGCCATGATGTGCTGGTGCTGACCAACGCCATGCAGCCCATGCAGCGACCCGGGGTAAAGACCGGGCTGGCTGACCTGAATGAACGCTTTCCGGGCCGCATTACACTGCGGGTCAGCCTGGATCACTACAGCAAGGCGCTGCACGAGAAGGAACGCGGTCCGAATACCTGGGACAAAGCGGTTGCCGGCATGGACTGGCTCAACGCACAAGGCTTTCAGATCACCATCGCCGGGCGCACCTGCTGGGGTGAGACCGACTATATTTCGCGTACCGGGTACCGTGACCTGATTGCCGTGCGCGGCTGGCGCATTGACCCGGCCAACCGCGGCCAATTGGTGCTGTTTCCGGAAATGAACGACAAGGCCGACGTGCCTGAAATCACCACCGCGTGCTGGGACATTTTGAGCAAGCGCCCGGACGAGCAGATGTGCGCGACAAGCCGCATGGTGGTCAAGCGCAAGGGAGCAGACGCGCCAGCCGTGCTGCCGTGCACCCTGCTGCCCTATGATGGCGACTTTGAAATGGGCCGCGACCTTGCCTCGTCACTCAAGGCCAATGGCGGCAATTTTGCCGATGGCGCAGTGAAACTGAACCATCCGCATTGTTCCAGGTTCTGCGTGCTGGGCGGGGCGAGTTGCTCAGCCTGAAATTGATGGATGTTATTTGTTTGCCGCTCACGCCAGCAGGGTTGGATTATGTCGCTCACGCCAGCAGCCTTCGGCTGCGCTCCGCGAGGGCGCGCTTCGCGCGGCGGCCGGTCGGCCTTGCCTCGGGGCGTG
>JBDNEZ010000044.1:0-3918 GCA_041690095.1 Anderseniella sp. | reverse complement strand
GTCACACATGGTTGATTCCCGCCACGGCCGTAACAAACAGGCCCAGGCATTGAGCCCGCACTTTGCGGACCGACCCTGAGCAGTCCCAAATCATTGACGGAAGCGATTGAACCGCCACCAGCACCAATCTCTATCATATCGATAGAAGGCACAGTGATCGGCATACCGCTGCCCGGTTTGAAGCGGTAGCTTCGATCTACCTCGAACGTTCCGGTAATGAGTGGCTCGCCTTTCTGGATCAAGCATGCCTTGGCCGTCGTCCCTCCCATATCAAATGAGATGATATCAGGTATGTCGAAAATTCTTGAGAAGTAGCAAGCGACGAGCGCGCCGGCCGCGGGACCGGATTCAATCATTCGTACTGGCATGCTGCCAGCGCGTTCGGCCCCCAATACACCACCATTGGACAGCATGATAAGCGGGTGTTGGGAAAAGCCTCTCGTTTCCAGTTCTTTAATGAGTGCTCCAAGATAGGGACGGGTAATGGGCACGGCATACGCGTTGATGGCAACAGTAGAGGTGCGTGGATACTCACGCATCTGGGGTGCGATTTCACTTGAAAGAGACACATACAAATCAGGAGCCACCTCCGCAAATACCTTGCGAACTGTCTCTTCGTTCGCACCGTTCCGGTACGAATTTAGTAGACTGACCGCTACTGAAACGATGCCTGCCGCGATGCACTTTTCAGCAATTTCTCGCACTTCACTCTCGATAACATGTTTGCCAATACTGGCATCTGCATAAGTGCGTTCATCAAGTGTGAAGGTGCGTTCTGAAGGAATTAGTGGTTCAGCGAATTCGATCTGGGGATCATACATGTCATAGCGATGCTCATCGCGAATATACAGGATGTCCCTGAAACCCTTGGTCAGAACCAAAGCTGTTGGTGGTCCTTTGCGTTCTATCAGGGCATTCGTAACAACCGTTGTCGCATGCACCACCACATCATCAACATCGCTCGATTTGATGCCAGCCCGGTCGAGCACCAGGTCGACACCTTTGAAAAAGCCTTCCAGCAGATTCTCATGGGTAGTCAGTGTCTTGTCCACGAAACTCTGGCCATCTGATCCCAGCAGGACCGCATCTGTGAACGTTCCACCTATATCTATGGCGAGCGCATAGTGTGTCATTTAAGATACTCCGTACATCCTAAGCTGTTGGAAATTGCGCGCGCAGCCGCACACACTCCGTGGACCTGAGCAGGATCCGGTTCAGCACAAATGTCCTGAACAGACCCTGCGATTGTAATTGTCGCGATAAATTTGTTGGCGACATCGAAAATAGGCGCCGAGAGGGCATTGACACCCCGCAAGGTCTCTTCAGGTGCAACTGCCCATCCGCGTTGCTTTGCGATGGCAACTTGATCGCGTAAAATTTCCTCATCTACATTTGTGGACTCGGTAAATTTGGCCATATTATTGTTTATTACGGTGTGCCAATACTGTGGGATACCAAAAGCTAATGCCAGCTTCCCTTGAGCCGATGCGTGAAACGCCAAAAGTGCTCCCGGCTTGGTAATGATCTGTACGGGGGATTCTACGCGGACGATATCTACGACGCGCATGCCGGTTGGCTCTGGAATCGATAGTGTAGTGGTTTGCTCCAGTGTATCGCGCAGCCGCACCATGATGGGTTTAGCCACGCTGGTAAGTTGCGTTCCGTCAGCAACAGCCTGGCCGAGATGAAACAGTTTCAAGGTTAATCTGTACCTGTCGTCCCTGTCATCTTGAACAACATACCCGAGATGAACCAACGTTTGCAGGAAGCGGTAAACTCTAGCTTTTGGCATTTCCAGACGTTTGGCAAGATCAGTCAGACGCATGCTGTCGCCGGCAGTGGACATTTCCTCAATGAGGAGAAATGCAACTTGCGTAGACTGGTTGCCAGTTTTGTCCAGATGCGCGCTCATCTCAGCGTCCCGCTCCTATCAAACTAGGCAGAGTCAGTGTCAGACTGGGCACGAAAGCCACCAACATCAGCACAAGCAAGCATATGGCAATCATCGGCAAAGCAGCTCGACTGACTTTTTCAAGTGACACACGTCCAATAGTCGAAACGATGAAAAGGCAAAGTCCGACAGGTGGTGTCACCATCCCGATCATCAGGTTCAAAACCACCATCACGCCAAACTGGACCGGGTCTACTTCAAGCATCGGAAAGACCTGGTTGAGAATGGGCATTGCCAACACCAGTGCTGCCAGAGGCTCCAGGAACAAGCCAAGGATCAGCAGAATAACGTTCAGAAGGAGTAGTAAGAAGAATGGTGATTGCGTTACGGACAGAAGGGCATCCGCAATTTGGGTCGGGATGTTTTCGATGCTCATCAGAAATGAAGTGATGCTGGCCATCGACACCACCAGCATGACGCCGGCAGACATTGTTGCAGCCTCATAGAATGACTGTCTGATGCGCTGAAAATTCAGTGTTTTGTATAGGAACAAGCCAATCGCCAGGGCATAAGTAGCTGCAACAGCAGCAGCCTCGGTTGGCGTGAAAATACCCGATTTGATGCCACCAACAATAATAAATGGCATCAATAACGCAGGCACCGCTTTTCCGATGAGACCACGGCGTTCATTTGCAGGTATCACCGGAGAGAGTGGATGATCTTCTCTTCGCGCTTTGTAAAGCGCGTAGGTGATGAGCAGCGCGCACAACAGAAACGCTGGAACTATACCCGCCAGAAACAAGTCACCAATTGAAGTGCTTGTCAGAACCCCGTACAGGATCAAGGCCAGTGATGGAGGAACAAGCGGTCCAAGCAACGAGCCCACTGCGGTCAGGGCAGCGCTGTATTCCACCCGATACCCATCTCGTTTCATTGCCGGGATCATTACACTACCGAGTGCTGATGCTTCAGCTGTTGCAGCGCCACTGACGCCCGAGAACATCAGGCTGGCAATCAAGTTGACTGCCGCCAATCCACCCCTGATCTGACCCACAATTACCTGAGCAAATTTCACTATATATTGAGTGAGCTGGGCAGAGTTCATCAGATTGCCCGCCAGGATAAAAAACGGAATTGTAAGCAGTACAAAGTTGTCGACCCCGGAAATCATTTTTTGCGGGAACGCCAACAAGAGCATTAAATTGTCGGTAGCAAGCAGATAGGACAGCGAGGCAAGGCCGAGGCTTAGCGCAACCGGTATACCCAGCAGCAGAAACACACAGAAGCTGATGAGGTACAAGATCATGCCTTCTCGCCCTCAAGTCCGTAATGGTAGTCCAGCAGCGATGCAGCACCGTTTATCGCTCGAAAATATCCAATCGTCTCAACAGCAATTCGAAGGCCGAGTAGGCCGACACCAACCGGCAAAATCGCATAGACCCAGAACATCCCGGGAATCGGTACAGTGTTCTCACCAAAGATGTCGCCCAATATGAAGCGCAAAGCAGGGATCGGCTGTGACCCTACAATCGTAGCGTACTTGAAGCCGTAATAAACAAGCAGGAAACAAAGACCAGTTGCCAGTATGTTGCCGATGATGGCCGCAACGAATCCAGCTCGTCTGGGCAGGGCATACAATGCCATTCGCACGGATGCTATCTCACCGCGCTCATAGGCAAACAAAAGCGCGAGCATTGTGAGCCATATCAGTAGGTACCTGCAAACCTCTTCGGCCCAGATCAGAGAGTTATTGAACCCATACCGCATCACCACTTGTGCCATCATGATGACAAGCAACAAGCCGACAATCGCAACCAGTAGGCTTCTTAGTAGCCCTCGCCAAAGTGTCTGTAGTTTACTTATCGTCGTTGGCATATTTGCTCCAACAGCAACGGTTAGTGGTGTTGATCAGGCCAAAGCTCAGTTGTTCGGTCCAGGCAATCGCCCAGACCGCTCAACTTCTGGTTGCCACTTCCGGTCTTAACTGAAGTCGGCTTCCTGGTACTCGGTGAGATGTTTGTAGTCGT
>JBDNEZ010000043.1:0-14878 GCA_041690095.1 Anderseniella sp. | reverse complement strand
TGTTGAGCCAGGCGTTTGTGATCAACCCTGATCTTTCGGTTGCCAAAGCAGCTGAAGAAGCCGGCAAGGAAGCTGGCGGGGATATGAAAATTACCGGTTTTGTTCGTCTCCAGCTGGGCGAAGGCATCGAGAAGGAAGCCGACGACTTTGCTGCAGAAGTTGCCAAGGCGGCCGGTGGCGCTTGAAGCCGCAACGGCTGTGCTGGCGCGAATCGCCATTTTGAAGGACAACAGACGGAGCTTGCGCGGGCAAGCTCCGTCTGTTTTTTAGGAAGCTGTACAATGGGAACCAAACCTAGTTTTTCCAGAGTTCTGCTTAAGGTGTCCGGCGAGGCGTTGATGGGTGCCAAGGACTTCGGCATCGACCTTGATATGGCAGGCCGCATTGCCGATGAAGTGGTGCAAGCCGTCAGGGATGGCGTACAGGTGGCGCTGGTCATTGGCGGGGGTAATATATTCCGCGGCGTGGCCGGTGCAGCGTCCGGCATGGACCGCGCAAACGCTGATCAGATGGGCATGCTGGCAACGGTCATGAATGCATTGGCGATGCAGGATGTCCTGATTTCGAAAGGCATTGATGCCCGGGCCATGTCGGCCATTCACATGCCGACAGTGTGCGAATCATTCACCAGATCCAGAGCGCTCTCGCATCTGAGCAAGGGCAAGGTGGTATTGTGTGCGGCAGGTACCGGCAACCCATTTTTTACAACAGATACCGCTGCAGCCCTGCGTGCTGCCGAGTTGAAATGTGATGCGTTCTTCAAGGGAACCAGTGTCGACGGGATCTATTCTGCTGATCCAAATACCGACCCGGGAGCCGAGCGTTTCGAGACATTGAGCTATGATGAAATGCTTGCCCGCAACCTGCGTGTGATGGATGGTGCTGCCATAGCCCTTGCGCGCGACAATGCAATTCCGGTATTCGTGTTCTCCATTCGCCGGAGCGGCGAGTTCAACAAGGTTTTGTGCGGTGGCGGTAGCTTCACCGAGGTGACTGTTTGAAATGAGAGATTTGCCAGGTCGCAGCACAAGGCCTGGCAAGTCGATTGCAAAGAGATTGAACGATGAGTACCACGATTGATTTGGAAGATCTGCGCCGTCGTATGGACGGTGCCGTCGAAGCCCTGAAAACCGAGTTTTCCGGATTGCGAACCGGCAGGGCGTCAGCTGCGCTGCTGGAGCCCGTCATGGTTGACGCCTATGGGTCTTCGATGCCATTGAACCAGGTCGGTACGGTATCTGTGCCTGAACCACGCATGTTGTCGGTACAGGTGTGGGATGCAAGCCTTGCCCCTGCCGTTGACAAGGCTATCCGCAATTCCGGCCTTGGGCTCAACCCGATGGCGGAAGGCGCCGTTATTCGCATCCCGATTCCTGAACTTACCGAGGATCGCAGACGCGACCTGACCAAAGTTGCACATTCATATGCCGAAAAGGCTCGTGTATCAGTGAGAAATGTCCGTCGCGACGGTATGGATACATTGAAACAGATGGAGAAAAATGGCGATATTTCAGAAGATGACCACCGTCAGCAATCCGAACACGTCCAGTCCCTGACGGATGAAGTCATCAAGGCAGTTGATGATTTGCTGAATCACAAAGACGGCGAGATCATGCAGGTTTAGGGTGTCGGATATGGGTATCGCGGATACCTGTTGAATGCAGGCCAGAAACGATTGGAGCACGTGGGTTCGCTGGAACGTGCAAAGTTGCTCCAGCACATTGGAAATGATCAGGTTTGCCGGGTTTGGTTGAAGCAACCCAATGCCCTCCTGATACAGAGGCAGGTTGAGTGAAGACGTTGATGCAGGAAGAGGCTGTACTGGATGAGGTGATTGCCACCCGTCCGGCAGGTGGAGGTCCGTCAGCCGGTCCTGGTCCGCGTCATGTTGCGATTATCATGGATGGAAACGGTCGCTGGGCCTCGCAGCGTTCATTGCCACGCACGGAAGGCCATCGCCACGGTGTTGATGCCGTGCGGAGGCTGGTGCGAGCGGCAATAGAAGAAGGTACCGATTACCTGACGATTTTCTCGTTTTCATCTGAAAACTGGCGTCGTCCGAAAGCGGAAATCAGCTATCTGTTTTCTCTGTTGCGCCGGTTCATCCGTCACGATGTCGCCGAACTTCATTCAGCAGGTGTGCGTATCCGTGTTATCGGCGAACGTGACCGGCTTGATGACGATATGGTTGAGATGATCGAGGAGTGTGAGAGAACCACGGCTTTGAACAGCAGGCTCAACCTGGTGGTGGCCTTCAACTATGGCGGACGCACGGAGATCGCGCAAACGGCACGGGTAATTGCCGAGAAAGTGGCGCGCGGCGAGATGTCTGCCAATGAGATCGACGAAGCGTGTTTTGCGGCCCACATGTACGCTCCCGATGTGCCCGAACCGGATATGCTCATCCGAACCAGCGGTGAACGACGCATTTCGAATTATCTCCTATGGCAGATGGCATACACCGAACTGGTTTTTGTTGATGAGCATTGGCCTGATTTCAATGCTGATAGCTACAAGCGCGCGCTGGCTGAGTTTTCCCGGCGCCAACGCCGCTATGGCGGGTGTGTCAATGCCGCTGCGCTGGCCTGACATCGCACGGATTCGATCATTCTGCCCCGGTTTATCGGGGCGTGGGCTCAGGGTAGTGCGCTGATGATCCAGCCCGCAAACAATTCCGCCGGACGTTTTATGACCCGTGAACTCGCTGTACGGATTGCGGCGGCTCTGGTGTTGATCCCCATGGCTTTGCTTGATGTCTGGGCTGGCAGTGTGTGGTTTGAACTGGGCATTGCAATGATTGCAGCGATCATGGCTGCTGAATGGTGCCGGATGGTGCATCGCGGCTCACAGTTGCAGTTTGCCCTGCATGGGCTGGCGGCAATCGGTGCCGTATTGGTTGTGTCACGTGCGGGCACCGCGACGGCTGTCCAGCTTATTGCAGCGTGTTGGGCCATGAGCCTGATTGCAGAGGTTGTACGCAGCAAATCCGGGTCTCGCTGGGCATGGTGGGGCGTTCCCTACATAGCGCTCCCCGGCCTGGCCCTGATCCTGATCCGGCAGTCACCGGACCATGGGTTGTTTGCTGTTTTGTGGCTGTTTGCCGTGGTTTGGTCTGCCGATACGCTGGCCTTTGTGTTCGGCAGGTTGATTGGGGGAGCCAAGCTTGCACCGGCAATTTCACCCAACAAGACCTGGGCCGGACTTGCAGGTGCGATTGTTGGCGGTGTCGCAGCGAGCGCCGTGATGGGGTGGTATTCCGGCCTGCCGACTGTGTGGCCACTGCTGGTTGCAGGTGGCGTGCTTGCGGTTCTTGAACAGCTTGGGGATCTGTTTGAATCAGCCGCCAAGCGCCGGTTCGGTGTCAAGGATTCCGGTCGCATCATCCCTGGTCATGGCGGTGTGCTCGATCGGGTTGACGGTTTGATGTTCGCTGCGGTAGCTGCTGCGGCATTTGGGTATGTGCGTGGCGGACAGGAAGCCGTGGCCAGCGGGCTTGTGGTCTGGTAAGCAGTCCCTTCATACACGTCTATTCATCTTGAATCGGGACAAGAGTTTCAACCCATGTGCAATTCATCGAGCACCAAAACCTTGAGTATCCTGGGCTCTACCGGATCAATCGGACAATCGACTGTTGATATTGTCCGTCATCATCAAAACCGATTCACAATTGATGCGCTGGTGGGCAATCGCAACATTGCCCGGTTGGCCGCGGATGCGCGCGAGATGAATGCCAAGCTGGCTGTAACGGCAGACGACACTCTTCTGGGTGATCTGAGGGATGCCCTGGCTGGGTCGGGCATAGCTGCAGCGGCCGGCGAAGCGGCTGTTATCGAGGCTGCAGCGCGCCCGGTTGACATGGTCATGGGGGCAATTGTGGGGGCAAGCGGGTTGAGACCAACCTTGTCCGCGGTGGAGCAGGGCACGACCATAGCGCTGGCCAACAAGGAATGCCTTGTGTCGGGTGCCGAGGTGTTTACCCGGGCTGCTGCAAAGTACAACGCGACTGTCATACCTGTGGACAGTGAACATTCCGCCCTGTTCCAGTGTTTTGAAGATCACAATATGGAAAGCGTTGACCGGCTCACTCTGACTGCTTCAGGAGGCCCGTTTCGAACGTGGTCGATGGAGCAACTGGCATCGGCGACACTGCAATCAGCTTTGAAACACCCCAATTGGTCAATGGGTCAGAAGGTGACGATAGACAGCTCTACCTTGATGAACAAAGGCCTGGAATTCATTGAAGCTTTTCATCTTTTCCCGGTTCCCGTGGAAAAAATTGACGTGGTTGTGCATCCGCAATCGATCGTTCACTCCTATGTTTCCTATGTGGATGGTTCGGTTATTGCGCAACTGGGCGTGCCGGACATGCGCACCCCGATTGCCTATGCCATGGCGCATCCCGAGCGTATTTCGGCACCGGTCGAGCGGCTTGATCTGGCCAAGATCGGTACATTGACTTTTGAACCGGTGGACAATGACCGTTTTCCGGCAGTTGAGCTGGCACGGTCTGCGCTGGCCAGAGGCGGCAATGCGACAACCATCCTGAATGCGGCGAATGAAATTGCTGTTGCAGCGTTCCTGCAGGAAAAACTGCGTTTTCTTGATATAACCCGGCTGGTGGCTGATACAATCGAACAGGCCGAGCGTGAAAACATGATTGTGTCCATGTCTTCACTTGACGATGTGTGGCAAGCAGATTCATATGCGCGCGACAAGGCTGCCGAACTGGCAGGCCGAATGCAGGCTTGAGGAGCTCCCCAAGCCGCCTGGGTTAGGCAGACACCGCAGGCTGGCTCTGGGCGCTTGGGCAAAGCTGCACGCGGTTTTGCGGACAAGGACATGTAGGGGTGCAGCCGGGGCACGGTTTTGGGTTTGTCAAAATCCGAAGTGTGCCGGGTTGGCGTTACAGTAATACGATGAGCGCGACTGCGCCGGATTAACGGAGATTGATTGATGGATTTCGGTGCATGGCTGACCGGTTCTGTATTTGATGTTGTTGTGGCTGTTGTCGCCTTCGTAGCGGTATTGTCGATCATCGTATTTGTGCATGAATACGGGCACTTCAAAACCGCTCGCTTGTGCGGTGTGAAAGTTGAAACCTTTTCAATCGGGTTTGGCCGTTCGATCGGCGGTTTTATGGACAGACAGGGCACTCACTGGAAAATCGGCTGGCTGCCCCTGGGCGGTTATGTCAAGTTTGCCGGTGACGCCAACGCAGCGTCGCTGCCAACGGCGGAAGTATTGAAATCATCCAAACCGGGTGACTTCCATGCCGCTGCAGTTTGGCGCAGAGCGCTGATAGTGGCAGCGGGCCCAATGGCCAATTTTGCCCTCGCGATTATTATTTTTGCGCTGATGTTCATGCTGGTGGGTGTTCCGATTACCCAGCCAAAAATCGCATCGGTAGTAGAAAAATCGGCGGCATCGGAAGCCGGGTTTCAGCCAGGCGACCTGATCACCGCCATCGACGGCCGCAAGATCGATTCGTTTACGGATGTTCAACGCATTGTTTCAGTGTCTGCCGGAACGGTTCTGGTTTTCGAGATTGATCGCGCCGGTCAACTCATTGAGCTGCAGGCCACCCCTAAATCAACGGAGATTGACGACTCATCGGGCAACAAGATCCGTGTTGGTCTGCTGGGTGTGTCGCGCGGTACGGATCAGGTGGTGCGGGTCGAAAAGCTGGGCGTAGGCGCAGCATTGACACGGGGTGTCGACGAAACATGGTTCATCATCACGCGGTCTTTGGGATATTTGAAGGGAGTGGTGGTTGGTCACGAATCGGCAGATCAGCTGTCGGGACCGATCAAAATTGCCCAGATTGCAGGCCAGGCAGCTTCAATCAGCATCTTCGCGCTGATTCAACTGGCAGCTGTTTTGTCTGTCTCGATAGGTTTGATTAACCTTTTTCCCATTCCAATGCTGGATGGCGGGCATCTTATGTACTATTTTTTCGAAGCGGTAAGGGGAAAGCCGTTGGGACTTCGGGCGCAGGAATTCGGATATAAGGTGGGATTTGCGCTGGTTATTGCGCTTATGGTCTTCGCGACATGGAATGACTTAACCTGATTATGAGGCAGCGGGCCTGAAAGCAATCTGATTTTCGCCGTAAAGCCATGAAAAAAACAGGTAGTCAAGACTTCTAAAACGTTGCAAATCAGCGTAGAACATCAGTAAGCTTCTGGCGACGAGTGGGTTAAGTCAGATGCACTTTTTTTTGGGGTAGATAGCTCGTTCATGGGCAAGTTGTTAGTAAAAACGGCCAAGCTGATGCTGGCGATGGGGGTGGTGCTGCCTGCTACGACGCAGTTGATGGCGCCGCAAATTGCATTTGCACAGGCCATCACCGGCATCATTGTTGAAGGCAATGCCCGTGTGGAGCCCGATACCGTTCGGGCCTACATGCAGTTCAGTGCAGGTGAACAGGTAACCGATGCGCAGATCGATGCGTCCGTAAAGGCGTTGTTTCAGACCGGGTTTTTCTCTGACGTACGGATGTTCCGCCGTGGGTCTGCCGTTGTGGTGCAGGTGGACGAAAACCCGCTCATCAATGAAGTCAAAATCCAGGGCAATGATGAACTGGACGACAAAAAGCTCAAAGCCGAAGTCAAGCTGAAAGAGCGCACCATCTATACCCGTGCGCGGGTCCAGCAGGACGTGCAGCGCATCGAGACGTTGTATCGCCGCTCCGGCTATTTCAACGCAAGCGTGACGCCGCGCCTGGACCGGCTGGGGCAGAATCGCGTGAATCTGATCTATGTGATCAATGAAGGTGCTGAAACCGGCATCGAGAGTATCCAGTTTCAGGGCAATCAGGCCTTTTCCGACAGTCAGCTCAGTTCAGTTATCACCACGTCGGAGTCAACTTGGTGGAAGTTCTTTTCGACCACCGACAATTATGACCCCGATCGACTGAACTTTGACAAGGAACTGTTGCGCCGCCACTATTTGAAGAATGGTTTCGCAGATGTGGAAATTGTGTCCGCTGACGCGCAGTTGTTGCAAGACGGTTCCAATTTTGCCGTGTCCTTCGTGATCAATGAAGGACCCCAGTACACAATCAGCAATGTCGCCGTGAACACCGGCAACACATCGATTGACCCGCAGGCGCTGCAAGGTGCAGTGCAGGAGAATGTCGGTGATGTGTATGATGCCAGCAAGATTGACAAGTCAGTCGAGAAAATGACGTTGGAAGCTGGCAAGTCCGGCTTTGCGTTTGCACGCGCCCGGCCCCAGATCGACAAGGATGCGGCCAGCCGTCAACTCAGCATCACCTACAATCTCGATGAAGGTCCGCGCGTTTATGTTGAACGGATCGATATTGTCGGCAATGTTCGCACGCTGGATGACGTGATCCGCCGGGAACTGAACATTGTCGAGGGTGATGCCTATAACCGAATTCTGATTGATCGGGCGCGCCGCCGTCTGACGGGTCTGGACTTCTTTGAGAAAATCGACATTCGTCAGGAAGAAGGCAGTGCTGCAGACCTGGCCGTTGTGGTAATTGATGTGGTGGAGAAATCCACCGGTACGATCAACTTCTCCGCCGGTTATTCGACAACCGAGCAGGCAATCGGCTCGATTTCAGTAAGTGAACGGAATTTGCTGGGTACCGGTAAGCAGGCCAGCCTGTCCACGTCGTTGAGTTTCAAACGCCAGTCGGTCAATGCAAGTTATACCGACCCGTACTTCCTCGACCGGGATATCTCCGCCGGTGTTGATGTATTCGGCAGCCGCACGGATGCCGAGGACACTTCTTCGTTTACTACCCAGCAGGTTGGTGCTGCCTTGCGGCTTGGTACGCGGCTGGATGATTACAACTCGATCTTCGGCAAATATTCGTTGACCTATCGTGATATCTCCATCAACGAAATTGAGGATGCTTCGCGGGCAATTCGAGAATCCGAAGGAACCGATATCATCTCAAAGGTCGGATTGACCTATATTTATTCCGATCTGGACCATCCAAGCCGCCCGACATCCGGTTTCCGTGGCAAGGTCAATGTTGAGGTTGCCGGTCTTGGCGGTGACGTGGAGTGGGGCAGGGTTGATGCGCCGGCCCACTATTTCCTGCCATTGCTGTTTGACGGTGTTGGGCTGAAGGTCGAAGGCAATGCCGGTCATATCGAAGCCTTCCCGGGCGGCGACAAGGTGCCGATCCTTGACCGCTTCTTCAAGGGTGGCGACAGCATGCGCGGCTTCATGCGTTCCGGCATCGGACCGCGTCAGCGCAACGAGTTTGATGGAGATTATGATTCCATTGGTGCTGACACCTATGCCATCGGTACGCTGGAAGTCACCTTCCCGCTTGGTCTGCCGGAAGCGTTTGGCCTTGAAGGCTCGGTGTTCACCGACTTTGGCACGGCATTTGGTGCGCCTGAGAAGTCCAGCACGAGTGTTTCTGATCCTAACTGCCTTGATCCGGATGGTGTCGGTGGTGTTGATGGTGATTGCTCGGTTGTCGGCAAAGGTATTGCCTTCCGCGCTGCGGTCGGGGCAGGGGTGATCTGGGCATCGCCGTTCGGTCCACTGCGCCTCGACGTGGCATATCCGATCCTGAAGGAAAGCTTCGACGAAACCGAACTGGTCCGCTTCTCGGTTGGCACGCGCTTCTAGATCGGTTTTGCGAAACTGATTCAGCTTGTGCCTGCAAGCTATTGTATTTAATAATAAAAGGCGGCTCCGTCGGGTGCCGCCTTTGTTGTTTCCAATCTCCGGGGTAAACCATGTCAGATACAAAGACACTCAGGAGCGCAGATATTGCGCGTATCATGCAGCTTCTGCCGCACCGCTATCCTTTTTTACTGGTCGACAGGATCATCGAAATGGATGCCGACCAGTCCTGCATCGGGATCAAGAACGTCACCATAAACGAGCCATTTTTCCAGGGGCATTTTCCGGCCCGCCCGGTGATGCCGGGAGTGCTGCTGATCGAGGCCATGGCGCAAACCGCCGGAGCACTGGCGCTGGATCACATGGGTGTCGAGGCGGCCGGTCAACTGGTATTCTTCATGACCATCGACAATGCCAAGTTCCGCAAACCCGTCGGACCGGGCGACGTGGTGCATTTTCACGTGCAGCAGACCCAGAAGCGCGGACCCGTTTATAAATTTTCGTGTGAAGCAAAAGTCGACGGCGTGAAAGTCGCCCAGGCGGACATCGGTGCCATGCTGGCCAGCGACAGCTGACCAGCCCTAAATCCGCCCGCAAAATGGATAATATTTACAAGTCCTGATCCTATTGAGCGCAACACGCTTTAGTCATTGCGTTCTGTCACAGGTACATAGCTGCGTTCGGCTGGGCCGGTGTAGAGCTGGCGCGGACGACCGATGCGCTGGGTCGGATCCTCGATCATTTCTTTCCACTGGGCAATCCAGCCGACCGTGCGGGCGACGGAGAACAGCACAGTGAACATTGACGTTGGGAAGCCTAGCGCGCGTAGCGTAATACCGGAATAGAAGTCGATATTCGGGTACAGTTTCTTTTCGATGAAATAGGGATCTTCGAGCGCGATTTTTTCCAGTTCACGGGCAACATCAAGCAACGGGTCATCGGTGATGCCAAGCTCGTCAAGCACTTCGTGGGCAGTTTTCTGCATGATCTTGGCGCGTGGATCATAGTTCTTGTAGACCCGGTGACCGAAACCCATCAGACGGAATGGATCGTTCTTGTCCTTGGCTCGTTCGATGAACTCCGGAATCCGGTCAACTGAGCCGATCTCGCTCAACATTTCCAGGGCTGCTTCATTGGCTCCGCCATGGGCAGGCCCCCACAAACAGGCAATACCGGCAGCGATACAGGCAAACGGATTGGCGCCGGATGACCCGGCCAGGCGCACGGTTGACGTGGACGCATTTTGTTCATGATCGGCATGGAGAATGAAAATGCGATCCATGGCGCGGGCCAGAACCGGGTTCACCTTGTATTCCTCACACGGTACTGCAAAACACATGCGCAGGAAGTTGGACGCAAAATCCAGGTCATTGCGGGGATAAACGAACGGCTGACCAATGTGATACTTGAAGGCGGTTGCCGCAATTGTCGGGATTTTGGCAATCATCCGGCGGGCCGCGATTTCTCGCTGGTTCGGGTCGGTGATGTCGGTTGAGTCATGATAGAAAGCCGACATGGCACCAACCACGCCGACCATGACAGCCATGGGATGCGCGTCGCGGCGGAAGCCGGAGAAGAACCGGTTCATCTGTTCATGGATCATGGTGTGATAGGTTATCGCGGTTTCAAATTCCTTGCGCTCGGCGGCATTTGGCAGATTGCCGTACAGCAGCAGGTAGCAGGTCTCGATAAAGTCACCGTGTTCTGCCAGTTCATCGATCGGGTAGCCGCGATACAGCAACACGCCGGCGTCGCCATCGATATAGGTGATGGTGGATTCGCAGCTTGCGGTTGATGTGAAGCCCGGATCAAGGGTGAATGTGCCGGTGTTGGCATAGAGATTGGACACATCGATAACGTCGGGCCCGATGCTGCCCTTGTGGACTGCAAGTTCATATTCCTTGCCATCCAGGATGAGTTTGGCGGTGCGGTTTGTATCCGTCATTTTTGTTAGTTCCTCTCGCAAGCGGATGATGTCACGGCTGCCAAAGGCCCCCAAACGGGGTATCAGCGGCCAGATCAGATCCCGGTCAGGTGAAATTACCTGTCTGAAAATACTTTGATCGCTGGTAAAGTGTCATGAGCATCCGAGTTGTGTCCTCGATACACAAATCGTTCTCTAGCGGTAGTTTGTGACAGTTTACCCTCAGGTTGTCTGCTTCACGAACTGCCCGCGAAGTCACTTTCTCCGCGCTTAACACTGGCGTGTTGTGCTGCAATCTGCAATTTACAGCGCCAGATTGCAATGCGCAAATTGGTTACCGTGACCGAATTGCATCGTTTGGTATTGCGCATACAACCGACGGCATAGTGGTGTGTATACGATGTACCAGACCCTCACGATTGCAGGTCCTGCAACCGACCCAGCGCTTCTTCACGCCCCAGAATCGCCAGAACGTCAAATATCGGTGGAGACTGGGTGCTCCCGGTCAGGGCAGCCCGCAATGGCTGGGCTACTTTACCGAGTTTGAGGTCATGCGCTGTGGAGAAATCGCGTACTGCCTGTTCCAGAGGCTCTGCCGCCCATTCAGACTGTGCCTCGAGCACCGGCAGCAGGCCAGCGAGTACATCGCGCCCACCGTCGTCCAGCAGGCCGGCGGCCTTGTCCTGCATGGTCAAAGGGCGTTTGGCGAACAGGAACTGTGCCGAGGACTGCAATTGTATCAGGGTTTTTGCGCGATCTTTCAAACCCGGCATGGCGGCAAGCAGCTTGTCCTTGTTGCCCGCCTCGCCGAGTGCCGCCAGCATGTCTGGTCCGCCGTCTACATGCGGCAGGACCTCAATCAGGGCATCCAGCAAATCTGTGTCCGGCGTCTCGCGCATATAGACACCGTTGAGGTTTTCCAGCTTGGCGAAATCAAACCTGGCAGCCGATTTGCCGATGGCTCCCAGGCTAAACCATTCGATCATCTGTTCGGTTGAAAACACCTCGTCATCGCCGTGACTCCAGCCCAGGCGGGCGAGATAGTTGCGCATGGCCTGTGGCAGGTAGCCCATGTCGCGATAGGCTTCCACGCCGAGTGCACCATGGCGCTTGGATAATTTGGCACCGTCTGCGCCATGGATCAACGGGATGTGAGCCATTATGGGCACCGTCCATCCCATTGCCTTGTAAATCAGGCTCTGGCGGGCTGCATTGGTCAGGTGATCAACACCGCGCACAATGTGGGTGACGCCCATGTCATGATCATCCACAACGACAGACAGATTGTAGGTGGGGTTGCCGTCAGAGCGCAGGATGATCAGGTCATCAAGCTGGTTGTTGGCGTATGTCACGCTGCCCTGAACCTGGTCCGACAGCATGGTCTCGCCGTCCTGGGGTGCCTTGAACCGGACCACCGGTTTGATGCCGTCAGGCGCTTCATCTGTCGGCCGGTCGCGCCAGCGTCCGTCATAGCGCGGCGGGCGGCCTTCCGCATTGGCCAGTTCACGCATCGCGGTGAGTTCTTCCGGTGAACAATAACAGTGATAGGCATGACCGGCATCAAGCATTTGTTGCACAACTTCCCGGTGGCGGTCGGCGCGCGAATATTGCGATACAACATCGCCGTCCCAGTCGATGCCGAGCCACGTAAGACCATCCTTGATGGCCTGGATGGCGCCTTCGGTGGAGCGTTCGCGGTCTGTGTCTTCGATGCGCAGCAGCATCTTGCCGCCATTGGCTCGGGCAAACAGCCAGTTGAACAGGGCAGTGCGGGCTCCGCCAATATGCAGATAACCGGTAGGCGATGGGGCAAATCTCGTCACGACAGGCTCGGTCATGGCCAGTCTCCAAATAAACAGTGGTGAGTTGAGGCTTTGAATTAGCGTTGTTGCCCGTTTAGCATAGCGATTTCGAGTTTGTAAGGCCTCACATAGGGGCCCGGGGGTGTTTAGGTCATGGACTCATGAACAGGATGAAGATGGCGTTGAAACCGCAAAAATATGCGAGGAAAAGCTCGCCGGACGGGCTGGTAGCCCGTTCAAGAGTTTTGACGCGGCAAATTGCAGCGGTTTCAGCGTCCGAAGGATATGATCAATTTGCCCGGCTACAGCATTGCAAGTTCTTGAAAACCGAAAGGTATCCTGCGAACTCGCGTTTTGTATCCGGGCAAATTGATTCATACCATATTGATCCTGTTCATGATTTCATGGCCTAGTCATGGACTGGTTTGCTGCACGTGCTGGCCGCGCATACACTGCCACCCGGGAGGGTGGAGGCAGCAGAGCACCTGATGGCGATGACGATCTAGCAGGTGCAACCGCACAGGTCGGTCCGGGCGGCTGGTGGGCAACACAGATCAAATTGCAGGAGGGACGCAGCGTTGTCTGGGCACCGGTAGCCATGGTGTGCGGCCTGATGGGGTATTTTTCGCTACCGGTTGAACCCGCAATCGCTGTCGCGGTGGTCATGTCGCTGGTTGCGGCCGGTTTGATGTTGGCTGCGCGTGCGGGCCAGGTCGGCGCGGCGGGCGTGCTGGTCAGTTTTGCACTCGCAGGCTTTGTGCTGGGGCAGGCTGGAACGGTGGCGACAGGCACTAAAGTCCTGCCGGCTTCGACGGGCAAGGTGACGGTGAGCGGCTGGCTTGACGAGCTTGGACCGGGCCTCGGCAAGCGGCGGCGGATGATTGTCGAGATAGAGCGAATTGCAGAAGTCAAGCCCGACTACTGGCCCGGCAAGGCCCGATTGTCAGTATCTGCCGATCATGTTGGTACGCATGCGCGTGGCGACTATGTCAGGTTTCAGGCGTGGCTGTATCCGCCGTTGACACCTGCGATCCCGGGCGGTTGGAATTATGGCCGGGTTGGGTGGTTTGCCGGGATTGGCGCCGGTGGCCGGGTCGCATCGGCGCTTGCAAAGCCCGGTACCATGCCAGACCGGCGCCGCTGGTCCGACCGGCTGGCGGGTCTGAGGTCGGCAATCGCAGAGCGGATTCGCGCGCATTTGCCGAAACGTCAGGCAGGATTTGCGGTCGCCCTCATTACCGGTGAGCGCGCTGGTCTGGACAAGGACATGCGCGAGGCGCTGCAATTGTCGGGTCTTGCCCACATACTGGCAATCTCGGGACTGCATATGAGCCTGGTTGCAGGTGGCGTATTCTGGCTGGTCCGCGCACTGCTGGCCCTGTGGCCGCTGTTGGCGCTGAATTTCCCGGTCAAGAAGCTGGCAGCGCTGAGTGGTTGGGGAGCGGCCGGCTTCTACCTGCTGATTTCCGGTCAGGCAATCGCCACACAGCGGGCTTTCATCATGCTGTCGGTGATGTTTCTGGCGGTCCTGCTGGGCCGGTCGGCCATCTCCATGCGCAATCTGGCCGTCGCTGCCATCATCGTGCTGGTGATTGCACCCCAGGCTGTGCTGACGCCCAGCTTCCAGATGTCGTTCATGGCGGTGATGGGGCTGATTGCCGGTTATGAGCTTTTAGGAGACTGGCAGGCCGGGTTGCGCCACGGGCTGGCAGCCAGACCGGTCTATCTGAGAGGTCTGGTATATTGTCTGCTGCTGCTGATCGGGCTGTCTTCCACCACGATCATCGCCAGTGCGTTCACTACCTTGCCGGCCGCCTTTCATTTCAACCGGTTTGCGGCCTGGTCCCTGCCTGCAAACGTGTTGGCCATGCCGGTCGTAACCTTCCTGGTGATGCCGGGCGCCGTGGCAAGTGTGTGCCTGATGCCTTTCGGGCTGGAATACTGGCCTTTGCAGGCGATGGCGTGGGGGCTTGAGGCGGTGGGCGCAATCGCTGTCATGGTATCGGGTTGGCCTGGTGCTACGAGTGTTGCCGGCGCCATGCTGCCGCTGTTGGCATTCCTGGCCGGTATATTGCTGTGTATTATGGCGCTGTGGCGTGGCCGGTTGCGCTGGCTGGCCGGCAGTCTGGCCGTGGTGGCGGGGCTTGCGGCGATCGGGCTCGGATCACGCCCTGATATGCTGATCGAACGCAGTGCCGCAACCATGGCAGCCCGCATGCAGCAAGGTTATCTGGTGCCGGTTTATGCGCGTCGTGGCAGGTTTGCCGCGGAGCGCTGGTTACTGGCGGACGGTGATGGTGCGGAGTTGCTGCAGGCGGCAAAACGGGCCGGCTGGGCATGTGCCGACGATATTTGCCGGGGGCAGGTGAAGCGCAAGAGCGTACTTTGGCTGGGCCGCAAGGCAACCCCGCCGAAAGACTGTGGAACTGCGGACATCGTGGTATCAGCCAACCCGTTGCGTCGCAAATGTGGATATCCGTCAGCGCAGCAACTGCATATTGACAGGTTCGATGTCTGGCGAAATGGCGCACATGCCATT
>JBDNEZ010000042.1:0-6245 GCA_041690095.1 Anderseniella sp. | reverse complement strand
CGTCCGCGCTCATGACACAGGATGATGAACAGGCTTTTCTCCGGCGGTTCTTCAAGCGTCTTCAACAATGAATTGGCGGCAGCCGCGTTCATTTCGTCGGCGACGTCGAGGATTGCGATGCGCCAACCTCCGGCGCCGGCCGTTTTCGAAAAGAAATCCGCTGCCTTCCGGCTGGCGTCGACCGTGATGCCGGCTTTGAGTTTTCCCTTTTCCAACTGACGTTGCAGAACCAGCAGGTCGGGATGGGACCGCGCAGATATCCGGGTGGCGACCGGGTCATCGGCGGGCACAGACAGCGTGTCTGAAGGAGCTGTCTCGTGATCAGGGTACCGCAACAGAAAACGCGCCAGGCGGTAGGCCAGTGTGGCCTTGCCAATTCCCTGCGGTCCGGTAATCAGCCAGCCATGATGAAACCGTCCCGAGCCATAGGCTTCGAGGAGATGGCGTTCAGCAGCATCGTGACCGACAAGATACTTGTTATGCCGCGGATGCAAGGCGGTTTCGCGCGGATCTGTCTGCTCTTCGTCTTTGGCGCTCATACCGCCATGTCCTTAATGTGAGCAGCAACTACTCGCCACACAGAGGCTGCAGTTTCGTCGATTGTTCCGGATGCGTCGACGATCCGGCATCGGCGGGGAAATTTTTCGGCAATGGCCAAATAGCCATCTCGCAAACGATTGTGAAAATCCAGGCCCTTGCGCTCAAAACGGTCATCACCGCCGCGTGCAGCGGCTCGTTCAAGCCCAATACGCGGATCAAGATCAAACACCAGGGTCAGATCAGGTTGTGTGTCGGCCACGATTTTGCGGTCCAACTGTTCGATAAGGTCACTGTCGCCACTGCCGGCACAGCCCTGATAGGCGCGTGTCGAATCGGAAAAACGATCACAAATAACCATTGCACCGCTTGCCAGCGCCGGGATTATGGTGTGGTGCAGATGACTTTCACGCGCCGCATAATTGAGCAATATTTCACCGGTTGAACTCCACCGTCCGGTCTCACCGCTGACCAGCAACTGCCGGATGGTGTCGGCATCCGGTGATCCACCCGGCTCGCGGGTTTCGACAACTGTGTTGCCGAGTTGGCGCAACCGTTCAGCGAGCAACGCTGTCTGCGTGCTCTTGCCGGTTCCTTCGCCGCCTTCAAATGTGATAAATATTGCCCGTGTCATGTGGGCCACAAACTATCAACCACCGAGCGCCATGAAAAGTGCTGAATCGAGCGCCTTTCGCCACATGCTCTCCGTGGCTGCAATGTTGTGCTTGGTGTAGATCGGTGCCTTGTAAACCAGTTTGCGATCACTCAGGATTCGCACGAACCCAATTGCATCGCCAGCCCGTATCGGTGCCTTCAATGGCCCGGTGTAGATCAGTTCCACTTCGGCGTTTGCACGTTCTTCATCCGACAGCAGCGTTGTGATGTCGCTTTTGGCGACCAGTTTGACGGACGGTTCTTCACCGCCCCATACACGGGCCTGACCGACGGTATCGCCGGCTTCGAAAAGCCTGACAGGACGAAACTTCCTGAAACCATAATCGAGTAGTTTTTCGACCTCCTGGCCGCGGTCGCGCTTGGATTCCATGCCGCTGGCCACAACGATGAGGCGCCTGCCTTCGCGTTCGGCTGACCCAATCAATCCATAACCGGCTTCTTTGATGTAACCGGTCTTTACGCCATCGGCTCCGCGATAACTCCCCAGCAACGGGTTTCGGTTCTTCTGCGAGATATTGTTCCAGGTAAATTCACGCTGAGCGTAATACTTATAGTATTCGGGAAACACTTCTATGAGGTATCTCGTCAGGCTGGCCAGTTCGCGCATCGTGGACACATGGCCTTCGGCCGGCAGACCGGTTGCGTTTTTAAAGGTTGATTTTTCCAGACCAAGTTCGCGAGCCCTTCTGGTCATATCGTCAGCAAAGCCATCTTCTGTCCCGCCAATACCTTCCGCAATCGCGATTGCAGCGTCATTTCCCGAATGCACGATGACACCCTGAATCAGATCTAAAAGCGCTATTTTCGATCCAACTTCTGCATACATGGTGGAACTGCGCGACGGTGCACCGCCCCTGCGCCAGGCATCTTCGGATATGGTGAATGTATCGGTCAGTTTCAGCCTGTCCAGTTTCAGTCGTTCAAAAACCATGAGCATGGTCATGATCTTGCTCATGCTGGCCGGCGGCACCAGTTCATCGGCATTTTTTTCATACAGCACCTTGCCGGATCGACTGTCCATGATGATGGCATATTCGGCGGAGGTTTCTACTTCCTGTGCGAGAGTATCAGTCGGCAGCACAGCGACGAGGACCGACATGACAATCGCCACATATCCCAACAGGAAACGGACTGAGGTGAAAATGGCGTACCTTGCTGTCATTAGAGAGCTTTGCGTTTGTGTTGCATTGGTATTACCCTACATTATGCATCCGCCTGTTCGCAATCAACCGCCCGCAGCAACCTGCGGTCCAGTCAATTGACGGCAATGTTCACGACGGCGTCATAATGACCGCGTGCGCGGACCTGGTCCAGTGCCGACTGTGCGCTTGCCTGATTGTACAGCGGACCCACCCTGACCCGGTATAGCGGACCGTATGATCCGTTGGCAGGTTTGATCTGAACAACACCCAGGTCGGCCAGCGATTCCTTGGTGCGTTGCGCGTTGTCGGGGTCGGCAAAGGCCGCAACCTGAACGTAATACCCGCCAGCCGTGGTGTTGGTCGGGACAGCAGTCCGCGCGACAGCGTAGGTGGGCCGGCTGTCACCATAACGGCCATCACGCAGATCTGCGCCGGCGATCATCTGGTTCAAAGGAGTGCGGCGCTTGAGTTCCTCGTTCATTGCAGCCAGATGCCCATAATCGGGATCTTGCAGCGGAGCACGGCCGATATACTGCACCTGGGCCCTGGTCTTTCCCCTGCCCCGGAAACCAAGTAGATCGGCGGCCCGCTTGGACATGTCGACAATCCGGTCATTCACAAACGGGCCGCGATCATTGACCCGCACAATGACTTCGCGGCCGTTTTCAAGGTTCGTGACCTTGGCATAACTCGGTAATTCCATGGTCGTATGGGCAGCCGTCAGCTGTTCCATGTCGAACCACTCTCCGTTAGATGTCATGCGTCGGTTGAACTTCGGACCATACCACGAGGCTATGCCGGTCTTGTTGTAGGAAGGATCATGTTTCGGGTTAAACCAGATATCGGCAACCTGGTACGGGTTGCCGACGTGGCGTCTGCCACCGCCTTTGGGTATGGGGCCCTTTGCACTGTCCCAAACCGGGGAACCGATCCCGGCAAACGGATCCTTCTTTTTGCTGAAAGGCCCCGAACCGGAACAACCGGCCAGAGCAATGGCAACAGCACCCAACACGCCCAGCCCGATAAATAAGTACCGGCTGCGAGTACGTGTCGGCAGCCTTAAGTTCTGATCGGTCATGATCACCTGGTTCCCACGCTTTAAACGCCGTGTTTAGGTCAATGAATTACCAACGGTTTCGCTAAATGTTTAACCAGCTTGCACCAATGACGGTAAAGGCGCAGTTCAGAAACACAGTTAACAGATGCATAATCGTGCCGCGTGCAACCTTGCCACTTTGCTGATTGCAACACACTATCTATAGTCGGGCTCATGACACAGATACCTTCTCCAGTCGACCTCGTTCCATCTCTGAGTGCGCGGCTCAGCGCTGCGATCCTGTCGCGGCCTGTGTCGGATGATGATCTTGCCGCAGCTGCCTTGTTTATGCTTGATGCTGTTGCCAACATCGTTGCCGGCAGAAATTCAGTGCAAGGACACAAACTCCTCGCGTGGCAAAATTCAATGTCTGCTGGATTGAGCCAATCAATTGACAGGGCCCGTGCGGCGTTTTTATACGGCAGTCTGTGCCATATCCTTGAAGTCGATGACCTGCATCGGGCATCGGTGGTGCATCCTGGCTGTGTCGTAGTGCCTGCGGTGCTGGCGATGGCGGCTGGAACCGACGGCAAAACAGCGTTGACAGCCGTTTTGCGTGGATTTGAGGCGTGCTGCCGGGTGGGCATGAGTGTCGGTTCACAACATTACAGAATTTGGCACAATACCGCGACATGCGGGCCATTCGGTTCAGCCATGGCGGTTGCCAGCCTTCTTGATCTTGATGAGGCCGGGTGTATCAATGCACTCGGCAATGCGGGTTCGCAATCAGCCGGACTGTGGCAGTTTCTGGATACCGGTGCGGAGACAAAACACCTGCATGCAGGCCGGGGTGCGGAAGCCGGCCTGGTCGCCGCAACGCTGGCTGAATTCGGTTTCACCGGTGCGCCAAAAATTCTGGAAGGTGACCGGGGGTTTTACAAGGCAACCTGCCCCAATCCGGTTGAAGACCTGCTGGTGCCGGCGTCTGGTGATCCGTGGCAATTGCACGAAACGTCAATCAAGCCATGGCCGTCGTGCCGGCATACCCATCCTGGCATTGCATGTGCTCTGGCACTGCATGGGCAATTGCCTCGGGGCGCAAGCATCGCCAGTATTTCTATTTTCGCTTACCAGGCTGCCCTTGACCTGTGTGATCGAGCAGACGTCGGGTCTGCCTATGCGGCCAAGTTTTCACTACAACATTGCGTGGCAACAGCGCTGACAAATGGCGTTGTGGAATTTGACAGTTTTACACCACAGGCACGTGCGGCCACGGGCGAACTGCGGTCCAGAACCTCGGTGTCGGCCGTGCAACAGTTCCAGTCTGCCTATCCTGTCCATTGGGGCAGCCGGGTAGAGGTCGAACTGCAAGATGGCTCGATTATCCGGCATGAAGTTGCCGACGCCAGAGGAGACCCGGAACTTCCTTTGTTACATCACGACATGGTCGCCAAGGCCAGAGGGCTTTTGGCACATGGCCAACACCCAAACCCGGATGCACTGATCAATGACGTCCTTGCCATGGCCCATGGCGGACCTGTGCCTGATCTGTCGGCGTTACTGGCTTGCCGGTCGGATGATTTCGACTGAGTAGACCCAGGTGTTAGTTATTCCCACTCGTATCAGTTCCCGTCTCAGGCTCGGGGAATTGGGCGTCCTTGATTTCCTGTTGCGCTGCTCGCTGTCTGGCTGCTGCCTCCAGCACGGCTCTGAGGCGAACCATATTGCCGGCGCCATGTACGTTTCCCGCAGCAGCCGATTTTTGATACAGTTCCAGTGCAGTGGTGGTGTTTTTTACTGTACCCCAGCCCATCTCAAACATGCCGCCAAGATTGTTCAGGCCCCATGAACTGCCGGATTTGGCTGTATCATTAAACAAGCGGAAGGCGGTTTTCAGGTCGCGGTCGACACCCTTGCCCTGCAGGTACATCAAACCCAGATTGTTCTGGGAGGCGACGTGGCCCAGCTCGGCTGCTTTCTCGTAATATTCAATTGCCTTGATTTCGGCCGTTTTCACGCCCTTGCCGTAGTCATACGCATCCGCGGCCCAATAAGCCGCTTCGATATGACCTTTGTCAGCCGCGCTGGCATACAGGGTGACGGCATTTTTTTCGTTGGCTTTCAATCCCTTTGCGCCTTCGCGCAACAGGTTTGCCAGCAGGAATTGCGCTTCGGCATTGCCGGTCTCGGACGCAGTGGTCAACCACCTGGCAGCGTCTACCGGTTGCTTTGGCACACCATTTTCACCGCTCAGATAGTCCCTGGCCAGTGAAATCTGGGCGTTGACATCACCATTGCCTGCCATTTCCAGCCTGTCCTCTAAAGTGGGAACCGGCGGTTCGCCCGGCGCTGCCGTTTCGATGGCGGTAACTTCAGTGGTGGATTGCGACCACGAGACAGACGAAAACAGGCCGCACACCAAAACCGCAGCAACAGCAGTTGCAAATTTCATCGACATTATGATCCTTCTCCCCAATAGCATCCGCAGGCTGGATCAGGATGATTTTTGGTTAAATCAACCAAAATTCATAAACCTGATCGTTTCCAAAGTGTTAGAGCAACTTAATGGGCTTAATTGAATCCATATTGCTCTAACACCTTATTGCATGGCAACTTTGGTGCTGGCCACCCTGCCAATGCACCATATGGTCGTTTAATTCATCCACCACTCAGATGGAAATCTCTGATTGGGTAAATATGCTCGCTTCCACAATATCAGAGCATTTTCATCCATCCAGCAGTTTTCATATTCATCGGTTTGTTATTTGACCCGGGTCCAGGTTTGAGACCCGCACAGAATGAGCGCAAAACATCCTTCCACTTCCATGGTTGTGCTTTGCGGTGTCAGGTAGACT
>JBDNEZ010000041.1:0-15703 GCA_041690095.1 Anderseniella sp. | reverse complement strand
TCGAGACGGCCCTGTGTACGGAAGTCTTCGGCGCGGGTGCGGCCAACGATTTCGCGCATCGCACTTTCGGAAACCGTGCGAACCAGCATCTCCTGGTCACGAATATTGAACAGGTATTTCTGCGGATCGGCTATTTTCCACTGCACCTTGAACTCGACATTGAT
The DNA here is from genome assembly GCA_041690095.1 of Anderseniella sp. Lineage (GTDB taxonomy): Bacteria > Pseudomonadota > Alphaproteobacteria > Rhizobiales > Aestuariivirgaceae > Anderseniella. Next base: position 15,539 of record JBDNEZ010000041.1, on the reverse strand, counting down.
CAGGTTTTGATCGCCTGCGAGCATCAGATTGCTGGAATTCCGGTCGGTACCGCCAAAATTGATCTGGCTGACACTCTCGACCGGCAGTTTCTCCATGGTCTCTATTGGCCAGGCTGCAAATTTCAGTCCTGGCAGAACTGTGCGGTTATATTCGCCAAGCCGCAATACCACGCCCTGTTCTTCCGCCTCGACCGTGTGGAAACTGTTGAACGCCCACAGCGCTCCAATAGCGATCAGACCGATAATCCACGGGCTTTTTCCACCGCCACCTTGCGGTAAAACTGTCTTGAGCCGTTCCTGACCCTTGCGGATCAAGTCCTCCAGATCCGGAGGGGTTCCTGAGCCACCGCCGCGATTGCCACCACCACCGGATGGTTTCTGTCCCCATGGCCCGCCGCCGCCGCCGTTACCGTTACCGTCGCCGCCGCCTTGCCAGCCACCACCCTTTTTATTCCATGGCATATCGTGCTCGTTTCCTTTTCATTGGACTTGCTGTCGGTCCTGCAGAAGGACGACATTCAATCTGTGTTAGTTGGTATAGGCAAACCCGGACGTCAAGTCCATGGATCAACTCAGCGGCCAAATCACGCAAGCTGGCTAATGCGCCAGTGCCTGTGCGTGCCATGCCACATGATCGCCGATGAAGCTGGCTATAAAATAGTAGGAGTGATCATATCCCGGTTGCATCCGCAAGATCAGGGGATGATCGGCCGCAGCACAGGCGATCTCGATAAGCTGCGGTTTCAACTGGCTTTCCAGGAAATCGTCCGCATCCCCCTGATCGATCAGGATCGGCAGCTTTTCCGCAGCCTGCCCGATCAGGGCGCAGGCATCATACGCAGCCCACGCTTCCTTGTCGTCGCCCAGATAGCCATCCAGCGCCTTGTGTCCCCAAGGACAGTTCATCGACGATGCAATTGGCGAAAAGGCTGATACAGATTTATAATTTCCGGGGTTTCTCAACGCAATGGTCAGCGCGCCGTGACCGCCCATCGAATGCCCTGATATGGCCTGCCGGCTCAGATCAACATTGAAACTGGCCCCCACTACTGCCGGCAATTCCCCGGTGATGTAGTCATACATGTGATAATGCGTTGCCCACGGCTGCTGCGTGGCATTGACATAGAATCCCGCGCCAAGTCCGAAATCATAGGCAGCGTCCGGATCATCCGGCACACCGTCTCCGCGTGGTGATGTGTCCGGCATGACAATTGCCACGCCATGTTCTGCCGCATAGCGCTGGGCACCCGCCTTGGTCACGAAATTCTGATCGGTACAGGTAAGCCCGGAAAGCCACCACAATACCGGGACCTTCGCTTGAGCAGCCTGGGGCGGCAGGTATATCGAAGCAGTCATTTCACACTGACACGCGTCACTGGCATGTGAAAACTGTATTTGCTCGCCACCAAAACATACGTTCCGGCTCTTGATATCGACACTTGTCATCCAGGAATTCCCCATTTCGTCAAAGCATGCTGTTTGGAGCATATCCGGCATGATTTTGTCGACACCGTCAATGCTTGCGTCGCGCGCCGTTTTCGCACACCTTGCCGCAGGCTCCATGTCGCGAGTCAGGCGGACAGTCCAATGACATCACAATCGACAGCGGTCTCATCAGATCAGGCAATTCTTTCACGTGGCCTCGCGTTGATGGCCATTGCAATGCTCGTCATCCCGTCAATGGATATTTTGGGCAAGCTTGTTTCAAAGGAAATCAACGGCATTCAGGTAGCACAATGGCGGTTTGGTTTTCAGGCACTGCTGATTCTACCGGTCCTTTTGTGGTTCAGGGGTACCAGCGGACTAGTGCCAAACCGCATCGGCCTGAATATTGCCCGCGCATTGCTGATGGCCTGCGCCGTCACCAGTTTCTTCACCGCCTTGCGCTGGATGCCCGTGCCGGACGCCATCGCGGTGTTCTTTGTTGAGCCGCTGATCCTGACCATCCTGTCCGCCGTGTTCCTGAAAGAATATATCGGTTGGCGACGAAAAATTGCAGTCATCGTCGGTTTCATCGGTGTCTTGATCGTTGTTCAGCCCAGCTACGAGGTCTTTGGCGCGGTTTCCCTGCTGCCGGTACTCACCGCCTGCCTGTTTGCAACCTATCTGATCCTGACCAAGAAACTGGCCTCAAGCGAGGACCCGCTCACCATGCAGTTCTTCTCCGGTGTCGTGGGTTTCATCTTTCTGGCACTGGTTGCAGGCGCAGGCTCTGCGGCGGGCATGTCCATATTGACGCTCATCTGGCCCAGCCCGGTGCAGTGGATCATGCTGGTTGGTGTCGGCATCATTGCAACCGTGTGCCACTTGATGATTGTCCACGCCTTCAGGCGCGCGCCAGCCTCTGTTCTTGCGCCATTTCAGTACCTGGAAATCGTCTCCGCCACGACGCTAAGCTATTTCGTGTTTCACGATGTGCCAAACGCCTGGAAATGGCTCGGCATCTGCATCATCATTTCATCGGGTTTGTATGTCTGGTGGCGGGAGCGGCAAGTGGGCTAGAGCAACATGGGTTCTATTGAACCCATAAAGTTGCTCTAACACTTTGGAGACAATCAGGTTTATGATTTTTGGTTGATTCAACCAAAAATCATCCTGATCAAGTCATGGAGTCTGGTGGAGATCTTCTTTGCTGGCTGGCGCCTGTGGAGGTCAAGTTCGGTTACGTCCCTCGAGATGGCCGTTTCTCACGGGGTTTCAAAACCCAGACATTTTCCGTTGCGGCACATTTACCCTTCAGTCCGCCTGCAACATCCACTCTGGCAATCATCGTCAGGTTATAGATTTCCGAGTAATGGTTGCGTACTTCCTCGCCACAAACTGAAAAAGGCGGACCGGGCATTTGTGTTTGATCATATTCAAAAGTCAAAAGCAGTTGCGGTGCATTGCAGGTAATTTCGGTTAAGCACCGGGTATAGCGGACCCGCATTTCTTCAGGCAATGCAACCAGGGCTGCACGGTCGAAAACGGCATCGACAGCGCCAAGCGTCCTGGAGGTGAGGTTGAAGATGTTTCCCAAAAACACATCCAGATCCGGCGCGCTGTAATGCTTTACCTCACCTGCATCGGCAATTTCAGGCTGCACCCCCAACTCGGCGAACAGTTGCTCAACAGCCAGCTCACTCAATTCTGCTCCGGCAACCTGATAACCCTGCGAGAGCAGCCAGGCGATGTCCCGCGTCTTGCCGCACAGGGGAACAAATACCCGGCTGCCCAGGGGCAGGCAAAGCGCTTCAAAGTGGTCCGGCAGCAGGGGATTCACCTTGGCATTGTGAAAACCGATTTGATTGTTTTGCCATCTTTGATGCCAGAAATCCGTATCCATTGCGGTGTCCTTCAAGGGTTCTCTGAAGCCTGATTTGAACACGATACAACCGCAAGTTCAGTTGCGGTCAACAGCAAAACTGGAGTGACACCATTTTGAACATTCGCAACGTCTTCGCGTTATCCGGATTGCCGGCATAAACACTGCACTTTTACGAAGACAAGTGCTTATCGTATCCGTGCGCCGCCAGCGGTTGCGCGGACGACAAATCCGGTCACAAGGCGGATATGAAATTACCGAAATTTCGCAGGCCTGCATGCCGTTCGCGCAACAGCCACCCTCACTGCTTCGCCCGCCGGAGTTCGCGTTCCAGCACATCGAGAAACCGTGACCTGTCCTGTTTGGAAAACGGTTTGCCGCCGCCGCCCTGGTTAAGCGGATTGGCGGCGCGCAGATCGGTCATCAGATCGCGCATCGACAGGATCTGGCCAATATTCTTCTCATCCAGCACTTCGCCGTTGTGTTTGACCACGCAGGCACCGCCTTCGATGCACCGGGCTGCCAGCGGAATATCTCCGGTAATACAAATATCGCCTTTTCCGGCCCTGTCGGCAATCCACATGTCCGCCACGTCCGGCCCGTCTGGCACGATCACCGTTTCAACCAGCGGGTCCGGATCGGGCCGAATGCCGCCATTCGACACAATGAACACCTTGACCGCGTGGCGGCTGGCCACGCGGGTTACTTCGGCTTTCACCGGACAGGCGTCCGCATCAACATAGATTGCTGTCAATAGACAACCACAGCACGGATCGATTCACCGGAATGCATCAGCTCAAAGCCGTTGTTGATGTCTTCCAGTCCCAGTGTGTGGGTAATCATCGGATCGATATCGATTTTACCGTCCATGTACCAGTCAACGATCTTCGGCACATCGGTGCGGCCCCTGGCACCGCCAAATGCCGTACCGCGCCACGACCGGCCGGTGACCAACTGGAACGGACGGGTGGAAATCTCCTGCCCGGCACCTGCAACGCCAATGATGATGCTTTCGCCCCAACCCTTGTGCGCACATTCAAGCGCCATGCGCATCAGGTTGACATTGCCGATGCACTCGAACGAGTAATCAGCACCACCACCGGTCAGTTGGACAATGTGAGCAACCAGATCACCGTCAACTTTCTTCGGATTCACAAAGTGGGTCATGCCGAACTTGCGGCCCCACTCTTCCTTGCCGTCATTGAGATCAATGCCGACAATCATGGTGGCGCCTGCAAATCGCGCGCCCTGCACAACGTTCAGGCCAATCCCGCCGAGGCCGAACACGACGACTGTCGAACCGGGCTCTACTTTAGCCGTATTGATAACCGCTCCAATACCGTTGGTCACGCCGCAGCCGATATAGCAAATCTTGTCAAACGGGGCGGCCTTGTTGACCTTGGCCAAGGCAATTTCGGGAAGTACCGTGTGATTGGCAAACGTCGAACAGCCCATATAATGCAGAATTTTTTCACCCTTGTAGGAGAAGCGGCTGGTGCCGTCAGGCATCACGCCTGCACCCTGCGTGGCGCGAATTTTCTGGCACAGATTGGTCTTGGGGTTGAGGCAGTACTCGCACTCGCGACATTCCGGCGTGTATAGCGGGATGACATGATCACCCACTTCAAGCGACGTCACGCCGGGGCCAACTTCCAGCACGACACCGGCACCTTCATGGCCCAGGATGGCCGGAAATGCACCTTCGGGGTCATCGCCGGACCGGGTGAACTCGTCTGTATGGCAAATGCCTGTCGCCTTGATTTCAACCAGCACCTCGCCGGCCTTGGGCCCTTCCAGGTCCACTTCGACGATTTCCAGTGGCTTACCTGCCTCAAAAGCGACCGCTGCGCGTGTTTTCATTGTCTACCCTTCGAATTAAAGACCGGCGTTGTTGTTACAGCGCATATTGTCAATGAAGCCAGTGCGCTGCAACCCCGCAAACGACGCACGCAGGATCGGCAGCATTCAACACACGTCAAGTTTCACTAACCGGTGCGGTTAGCTCTGGTGTTTTGGGTCGAACTTGTTGCACAATCTTGCCAACCGGACAGCTTGCTGTCCGGTTGGGCGTATCACAGGGAGACAGATTTACATGTCAGACACAGACAAACTCAACCGGGTTTTGACGTCGCCGAAAGTTTCACGGCGCGAATTTATACAATATGCAATTGCCGGCGGTGTGGCAGCCGGACTGGCCGGCTCCATGTTCGACAAGGCCAGGGCAGCCACACCGAAGAAGGGTGGTAACTATATCAATGCCCTGACCGGTGGCGGTACCAAGGACGTACTTGATCCGGCACAGACAAACGATTCCTACATGATCAATGTTGGCAATCAGCTCAGGAACAATCTGACCGAAATGTCACCGGACGGTGAATTGCGGTCCGAAGTCGCAGAAAGCTGGGAATCCAGCGATGCGAAAAACTGGGCCTTTAAAGTCCGCAAGGATGTTGAATTCCACAATGGCAAGACACTGGATGCCAAGGATATTGTTGCCTCTTTCAACCATCATCGCGGTGACGATTCAAAGTCCGGCGCCAAGGGCCTTGTCAAGCAGATCAAGGATGTCAAGGCAGACGGCGACATGGTCATGTTTGAACTGGAAGGCGGCAACGCCGATTGGCCGTTTATCGTATCCGACTACCACCTGATGATCTGTCCGGCCAAGGACGATGGCAAAATGGATTGGGAAAGCGGTGTCGGCACCGGCGGATACAGCCTCGAGAAATTCGAGCCCGGCGTCTCTACACTGGTGAAGCGCCATCCGAATTACTGGAAAGAAAACGCAGCCTATTTCGATAGCATTGAAAACCTGTTCGTGGCAGATGCCAATGCTCGCACGACAGGGGTTCGCACCGGCGCGCTGCATTCCATGTCAAACCTGGACCTCAAGACCGTTGCGCTGCTCAAGCGCGATCCGAATGTGGACATCAGGCCGGTGACGGGTAACAAACATGCCGTGCTGCCAATGCACTGCGATACGGCACCGTTCTCCGACAACAATGTTCGCATGGCTCTCAAACACGCCATCAACCGTGAGGAATTCGTCAAGAAGATCCTGCTTGGCCAGGGCGAAGTCGGCAATGATTCACCGATCGGTCCTGCCAACATCTATCGCGCAACAGCCGAAGAAATGCCGCAACGCGAGTATGATCCGGAGATGGCCAAGTCGTACCTCAAGAAGGCCGGCATGGAAAACCTCAAGGTCGATCTCAGCGTCGCTGACACTGCGTTTGAAGGTGCCGTTGACGCAGCCCAGTTGTTTGCTGAATCCGCCAAAGCGGCCGGTATCACCATCAATGTGGTGCGCGAAGCAGATGACGACTACTGGGATGACGTATGGCTCAAGAAGCCATTCATTGGCGGCTATTGGGGTGGCCGGCCGACTGAAGACTGGATGTTCTCGCAGGTCTACTCGAAAGGTGCAGACTGGAACGAGTCCAGGTGGGACAACGACCGCTTCAATGAGCTTTTGATTCAGGCCCGCTCAGAGCTGGACACCAAAAAGCGCCGCAACATGTATGTCGAGATGCAGAAGCTTTGCAGAGACGACGGTGGCACTATCATTCCAATGTTCATGGCGTACACACATGCTGTCTCGAAAAAGATCAGCACGCCGGAAAAATGGGCCAATAACTGGGAGTTGGACGGCCACAAGAACGGCGAACGCTGGTGGATGGCAGAGTGATCCTGCAGGACACAACCGCCGTCTTACGCTGATGGTATGAAACAACGCAACCGCATCTCTTTTTCACAAAGAGATGCGGTTTTTTTGCCGGCATGGAGCGGCGTGCCGGTAATACCAGATCTCACATCACATAGGATGCCCGGTGTCTATTGTTGTTTCAGGTTGCCCGACAAACTTGAAATGATTTCCGCCATGACCATGCCGTCACAGACATCAGAACGCCCCGAAAACCGGTCTGTCTCCAGACCAACTGTGATCCTGGCAATTGTCATGACCATCGCCTGGTTCGCCATAGTGGCAATCGCAATCACCGCCTCGGCAAACCTCAAGTCTGCCAGTGCTTACGGAATTGATGATGTTCAGACCAATACCCAGGTCGCTTCACGATAGCGCTGAGCAGGTTGGTAAAACCTCTGTGGACCACTTGATTCAACCAGCCAAGAACATTCCTCAGATAGCTGAGAAATCAAACAATTCCCGGTCCAGCAAATGGCTGGGTCGGCTGTTTCCGAGTGCTTTCAGCATAGTGTCCTTTCGCCCCGGCTGGCGCGTCTCCATGGCCTCCAGCATCGATTTGATCTGGTTGCGTTTCAGACCGTTCTGAGATCCGCACAAATCGCACGGGATGATGGGAAATTTCAGCGCCGAGGAGAACTTCGCGATGTCATTCTCTGAACAATAGGCAAGCGGACGCAAAACCGTCAGATCGCCTTCATCATTGCGCAGTTTGGGTGGCATGGCTTCAAGTCGGCCGCCATACATCAGGTTCAGGAAGAATGTTTCCAGAATGTCTTCGCGATGGTGGCCGAGGACAATCGACGAGCATCCCTCTTCACGTGCAATACGGTACAGATTAGCCCGCCTCAGCCGCGAACACAGCGCGCAATATGTTCCGCCGTGCGGAATTTTTTCCGTAACAATGGAGTATGTATCGCGATACTCGATACGATGGGCGACACCATGGGCAGACAAAAACTCCGGTAAGACATGCCTGGGAAATCCGGGCTGGCCCTGATCAAGATTGCAGGCCAGCAAGTCAACCGGCAAAAGTCCGCGCCATTTCAGGTCGCTCAGCACAGCCAGCAGCGCATAGCTGTCCTTGCCTCCCGACAGGCACACCAACCATTTGCCGCCGTCACTCGGCACCATGGAAAAATCATCCAATGCCTGACGCATATTGCGCACCAGCCGTTTGCGCAACTTGCGAAACGACACGCTGTCCGGCGCCATACGCAACAGTGGAGGCCCGCCGGCTGCATCCTGATCCGCAATATGTTGTGCTATGCTCATTGCTGATGCCTATCTTGCCAGCTTGAAATTATCCACGAGCCTGCCGGCAACATCACGTCCACTTGCCCAGGCACCATGCGCCGTTGCTTCCCACTGCTTCGAGAAGGCTTCGCCCGCAAATGCAACATTCCCGGTATCAGCCTCGATCATCGCATGGCGCTGATGGGCATGACCGGGTCTGGCAAAGCTGTAGCCTCCGCGTACAAACGGGTTGCTGCCCCAGGAGGTCGTTGCCGCATTGACCATCCTGGCCTTGATGTCCGTCCCAAACGCGGCGACCAGCCGCCGCATGGCAAATTCCACCATCGCGGCCTCACCGTCGCCGAGCAATTGTTTGGCCACACTGCCTGCCACATGACCGATCACCATCGGGTTGCCAAAATTGGCAAACTGAAAGTTTATCGGCACACTGCCATCCAGCGGCAGAATATTCACCGAAGGCTGCTCGATATGTCCGAACACATCGCCATCGAACGCAATCGCCACTTTCTCGTAAGATCCGCACGGCACATTTTCCATCATGGCCAGCAGGTCTCGCGCCGGCCCCGCCGCAATCTCGATCGCACCCGAGTTCAGCACTGCGGTTGAGGCCGTGATGATGGCGGCTTTCGCCGCAATTGAACCGCTCTGGGTGATGACCTGAACGTCGTTTGCGCGTTGCTCAATGGCGCTGACCGGCGTGTCCAACCGAACCGGCAGGCCTGCTGCCAACCTCTCGATCAGGTCGCCGTAGCCGGTTTTCACCGGCCAGTTGCATTCGGTGTCCTGGTAATCCGCATAGCTGCGCGTCGAGACCTGTTCCGGATCACCTGACGACATCAACTGTATCCAGTGGCGCACGATCGGTGCCCAGTCTCCGGCATCCGGCAGAACTTCGGCGATCGCTACATCAAGCCCGCCATGGCCTGCCTCGTAGATTGCGGCGAAAGCAGCGTCCATGATGCTCAATGTATTGGCGCGACCCGTCTGGTCAGCCCAGTTGCCGTTTGCCCACACGGCATTCCAGTCTTCGCGACCCCCTGCGAGATACTCTGAACCCACCCGGTCAGCTTCCTTAACCAGCGGATTGACGTCGGCACAATGCAGCCAGTGACAGCCCTGATCCCACGCATACGGCAAGGACATCTTGTCGGTATAGGCACGCCCGCCAATGCGATCGGTAGCTTCAAGAACAATGAATGGCACACCGCGTTCTCGCAGTTCCATGCCGGCCCCGATACCGGCAGCCCCTGCCCCGACGATCACCACACCCGGTTGGTCGTTCACGATGTGACCCTGTCCAGGACAATCAGCGTAAATGCGGCGTCATCACGCTCGCCCCTGGGAAACTGGCGCCGTTCAACCTCACACCATTCACTGTCCTTCAGGTCAGGCAGAAACGTATCACCATCGACTGCCATATGAATGCGGGTCAGATAAATCCTGTCGGTACGGATCATGGCCTCGGCATACACCTGCCCGCCTCCGATGATCGACACTTCCGCCTCTCCTGCACACAAGGCAAGCGCCTCCTCCACAGAACCGGCCAGTTCCGCACCATCGGCGGTATAATCGGCCTGCCGGGAAATGACAATGTTTCGCCTGTCCGGCAGCGGTTTTCTCGGCAGGCTGTCCCAAGTCCGCCTGCCCATGATGATAGGCTTGCCAAGGGTGATTTGCTTGAACAGTTTCATATCAGACGACACATGCCACGGCAGGCCGCCATCACGCCCGATCACGCCGTTTTCAGATGCCGCAACGACAGCAGAAATCCGCATCAATTGTCCTCCGTCAACGCCTGGATATCAGCGTCCAGCAGTTGCCATGTCTCCGCACCTGGGCGCACCGCGCCACCAATTTGTGCGTAGAATTTCTGACCGGCCTGATTGTCCTGCATGGCCAGCCATTCAAACCGTGAATAGCCCCGCTCCGCACAAATTCCGGCCAGCGCCCTGATTAATGCAATCCCTGCCCCCGTACCGCGCGCATGCCTGCTGACACAGAGGTCTTCCATGTAGAGCTTGGGTTTTCCGGAAAACGTCGTGAATACTTCATACCAATACACAAACCCGACCGGTTCGCCGTCGTGTTCCGCAATCAGGCATCCGCCACGATCGGACAGCGAACACAGGCCGGCTTCCAGTTGATCCGGCGTCGACACGACCAGATCGAGTTCATCATGATGCTCTGCCAGTGCGCGGACCAGCCGGTGCAAAGCCGGTCCGTCGCCGGGCTTTGCTTGGCGAATGGAAATGTTCATACGGCTATCGGTGCTGCAATATTTGGGAGGGCTTCATATCCGATGATCTCGAAATCCTCATACACGAACTCGTCCAGCGCCGTCACGTCGCGCTTCATCACCAGCTTCGGCAAGCCATGCGGGGTTCTCGTCAGTTGCTCGTCCGCCTGTTCAAGATGGTTTGAATAGATATGCGCATCACCGAGTGTGTGGATGAACTCGCCGACCTTGAGGCCTGTAACATGGGCTACCATGTGTGTCAGCAATGCGTAGGACGTGATATTGAAGGGTACACCCAGAAAGATATCTGCCGAACGCTGATACAACTGACACGACAGCTTGCCGTCAGCAACGTAAAACTGAAACAGGCAATGGCATGGCGGCAGCGCCATTTTGTCAACATCAGCCGGGTTCCATGCAGTCACGATCAGGCGGCGTGAGTCTGGTGTTTTTTTGATACGGTCAACCACGTCTGAAATCTGATCGATCGTCGTCCCGTCACGTGCCGGCCACGACCGCCATTGATGACCATAGACCGGACCGAGATCTCCGTTTTCATCAGCCCACTCATCCCAGATCGACACCTTGTTGTCATTCAGCCACTTGATGTTGGTATCTCCACGCAGGAACCACAGCAATTCAATGATGATCGAGCGAAGATGCAACTTCTTCGTAGTCAGCACCGGGAATCCTTCTGCCAGATCAAACCGCATCTGATGACCAAACACCGACAAAGTTCCGGTTCCGGTTCGGTCGCCCTTGCGGGTTCCGGTGTCGCGTACGGTTTTCAGCAGGTCGAGATACTGCTTCATCTATCGAATCTCCGAGTTCGCCTGGATCAGGTTTATGCAAGCGCGCTCATCGTGCCGGACACTGCCGCCAGCAGATAATAGAATGTCACCCGGCTTTTTTGACGATCATCTTTCATTTTTTCACAAACAGCCGCAATGGCCTTGTCAGCGGCATCGCCGGCCAGGCCCAGCTTTTTGGAGGCGAAACCGTCTCGCACCCGGCCAAGTTCAACAGGGTCGGAGCAAGACACCAGCGAGGCATCCCTCGATCGAAGTGCGATGCCGCAATACTTCACGATTGTATCAACCGCAGCATGGTCCACATTGCCGGAAAACTTCTCAACATCCTCATAGTACTTAGCATTATCGGCCATGGTTTTCCCCTTCCAGGATAGGTGTCCGTTGCTCGATCAAGATGAGTGGGTGCAAAACGGCCGCCTTAAATGCACATCCCGCTCCGTGCCGCAGAGTTCATACCTCCATTAGCTCGAAAACACTATCACATAGAGCAATATCCATCCATATGGATGGATAAAATTGCTCTAACACTAAGGAATCGAGCATCTTTATCCGATCAGATGATTCCATCTGATCGGATGATGCGCTAGCGCAATAATGGGAAGGCCAAACACCACAAATGCAGGCTTCGCACGATTGTGTCTCCACGAGGCTTTATTTTGCTGAGATGACGCACTATATTGGGTTTGCTGGTGCTTGCATCAGATATGGCGATAAATGGCGATCGTAATAAACCATTCGGACCCGGGGGCAGTACCCGGCACCTCCACCAAATGCTGCTTTTCGCGGCACCAGGTGGTCAGTTAACCCCAAAAGGCATCATTTGCTGGGGGTGAACCAGGATCGACGAGGGCGTAAAGGGTTAGCTTTTGCTCGGCATTGTACCGCCGTTATCGGGCTATTTTAGTAGTTGCAAACGACAACTATGCGGAAGCACGTCTGGCTGCGTAACGCAGTTTGATCGCTTCAATCTAAGTCCTAGGCCTTCGCAGGTTTAGGCGGGGTTCGGGGGCACCTGGCAACAGAAGCCCCCACTTAATCTTCAGATTCTTACCCGGAGAAATATCCATCCATGCGGATGATATTGCTCTAACACATTGGAATCGAGCATCTTTATCCGAACAGATGAGTCCATCTGATCGGATGATGCTCTGGCGCTGGCGGGAACGTGAACCGAAACGCGTCAAAACTCACCGTATCGTCATTTCCGCTTCAACACCGTTGGCTGTAAAACAGCTTGAATATCTGATTGAAGTTCCAGTTACGAAATTTATGAGGATCGTAAATATGCCGGTATTTTTCAGAACAACAACGTTCGCAACCGCCATTGCTGCGCTAGCAACCATTTCCGTGACTTCGTCATTTTCCCTGGCAGAAGACGCCACGGTCGTCGAACTGACGCAGACTGCCTGCCAGTTTGTTGAGGTCGAAGGCAAGGATCACGGCTACAAGTCCAACCGCAAGGCCGACTGCGACGCGATCAATGCGAAAACCGCCAAGGAACGCCTCAAGACCGCCGAAGTGATGACCCTGAAACCGGGCAAGTATGTGTTTCGGGTGACCAACAAGAACGTACCCTATGGTCTCGGGTTCTACCTGCGCGGCGCCGGCATCGGCCGTCTGACGCTGCCAAAGGTTTCCGGCGGAGGCCTGGAGCCGGGTGTTTCCAAGGATTATTCGATCAACCTCAAGCCGGGCACATATTATTTTTCCTGCCCGCTGAACACAACGCCTGACTACACGATCAAGGTTAAAGGCTGAAACGCTGAAAGCTCAACCGGTTTCGGTATATCGACGGCTTGGCCCAGTAGCCTTGCTGATTGGCCTCGCTCATTTGCGTTGAGCGAGGCATTTATGATTCCATGCACTGCTTGGATCAGGATTTTTGCAGGCCCTCACAAATTCAATGAGCCAATGGCCGAACCTGCGATAAAGCTGTAAGGTGAGACCTGAAAATGGAATCAATACGCAAGAACTGGAAGATTGACCGTGAGTGACGGAGACAGCATACCCGAAGATCTGATGCGCTATGACGTACTGGCACAACATGCCTTGCGGTCAGTCGTCAAACTCGCCTTGCAACGCGTTGTAAGAGACGGATTGCCGGGCGAACATCATTTCTTTATTTCCTTCGACACCAACTACCCCGGCGCGTCCGTATCCAATCGAATCAAGGCAAAATATCCCGAAGACATGACGATTGTGCTGCAGCACCAATTCCGCAATCTCAATGTTTTTGACAAATACTTCGAGGTCGAACTGTCGTTTGACAATATTTCGGAAAGGCTGATAGTGCCGTTCGCCTCGATCAAGGGGTTCTTTGATCCGACGGTGCAATTCGGCCTGCAATTCGAACCGGGGGTTCTTGACGATGGCGAAGACACAGAACCGGCTGAAGTTGAGAGCGAAAGCGAAGTTCGGGCAATTGACGCGCCGCATGTCAGCAGCGCCAACGATCAGGCAGGCGCAGCAGCAGCGTCAAATGATGATACTACGGTGGTCTCACTAGATGCATTCCGCAAAAAATAACATCGACTGTTCAGGCATCAAAGCCTTGAAAACGCCGTGCGTTGCGCTTGCTGGCGCAGTGATAGCCTTGTCATCGATCGGGGCAGCGGCGCAAACCAAGGGTACAACCAGCGATGTACAGAAACCGCCTGTACCAGCGTATTCCAATGCCATTCCTGCCAGTCTCTACTTTGGCCACATGACGAAACCAGCCCCGGTAAAACCGGAAGTGTTCGGTTCTTATGCCCGCGGTTGTGTCGGCGGTGCAGAACAAATGCCCGCAGACGGACCGGCGTGGCAGGTTATGCGACCGTCCCGGGATCGCGCCTGGGGTCATCCCAAACTGATCGAATTGGTCAAGCGTCTTGCCAATGAAGCAAAACAGCATGATGGCTGGAACGGTCTGCTGGTTGGCGATTTGCAACAACCACGCGGCGGGCCAATGCTGTCTGGTCACGCGTCGCATCAGGCCGGCCTTGATGCCGACATCTGGCTGACACCCATGCCGGACCACACCCTCTCGCGCAAGGAGAGAGAGACCATGTCCGCCCTGTTGATGACACTGGATCGCAAACGCATCAATCCACAACGCTGGACGCAAGCTCATGCCCGCCTGATCAAGCGGGTAGCATCTCAGAATCAGGTAGCCCGCATCTTCGTTCACCCGCCGATCAAAAAGGCACTGTGCGACTGGGCCGGAAACAAAGGCGCATGGCTGGCCAAGGTGCGTCCGCTTAAAGGGCACAACTACCATTTTCATATTCGCATGAAGTGCCCTGCCGGTTCTCCTCAGTGCAAGAACCAGGCAGCCCCCAGCCCCAAGGACGGTACCGGGTGCGGCAGCGAACTGGCGTACTGGTTTTCAGATCAGCCGTGGAAGAAACGGGTTTACAAAAAGCTGAAAAATCGCCCGACAATTGTCAACGGCGTACCGATTCCGCGCAAGAAACCAATCGCCCGCAAGACGCTTGCCTGGTTGCCAAAAGCATGCCGGGCACTGGTCGAAATCCAATAGGCTGCGGATACCGCTCAGCACGGCTAATACCAGATCTCAGTAACAGCGACCCATCGGGTGCGTTGCAGTGCTTGCCCGAGTGAACCGCTATGATCCCATGAAACGGGTCGCTGTTACTGAGATCTGGTATAACACATCATTAACAAAATTTAAGAAAGCGCGCGACAAACAGCCGATTCGCGGTTAATCTTGCTTCGGGTAAGCGAGAAAATCCGAACAGAATCAGGAGTTCAAAATGAAAAAATTCCTCCTCGCAGTCACACTGGCGACTTTCGCCATTCTGGTTGCGATGACAGGTGCGAAAGCAACCCCGGTATCAACCGGCAACCTTTCTTATTCCATTGACCAGCGATCAGCAATTGAAGGACTGACTCCAGTTCATCTCAGAGGCCCACGGCACAACTGCCGTCGTCATGGCATTTGTGGTGGCGGTTTCGGTTTCGGTCCAGGCGGCATCTATGTGGGCCCTGGCTACTATAATTACGACGGTTCATACAGCCGTTCATGCCGGCGGATTCGCAGGCGCTGCCGACGCAATCTTGGCGGTGGACGCCGCTATCGCCGTTGCGTTCGCCGTCAGGGCTGCAGTCGATAAGGACTTTAACCTGACTGACAAATTCGAAAACGCGGTGGGCAAAGTCTGCCGCGTTTTTTATTGAGGGTTCACAACCGCAACATTTCTGTTGCACACAGCAAGCTGTAGAGAT
>JBDNEZ010000040.1:0-11646 GCA_041690095.1 Anderseniella sp. | reverse complement strand
TGACAATTGCGCCGATGGCGGCGTCGGCCTCAAATGCATCCAGTGCTTCATTGAGGTCGTCAATCAATGCACTGTTCAGTGCGTTGAGCGCATCCGGCCGGTTCAAGGTAATCAGGCCGACAGCATCGCGGGTTTCGACGAAAATGTTGTTATAGGTCATCGGGCAGTCTCCCTGCAGGGGTCAAGAATGTCATTGCTCCGGCAATAAACAGCAAACCGTTCAGCGCTGGCAAGTGGGGCAATGGAAACTGGAGCGGCCGGATTGCACAATTCGCCGGATCGTCGAAGTGCAATCTTTTGTCGAGCATGGCTGACCTTCGCGATCATAGACATCAAAGCGCTGCTGAAAATCGCCCGAACTGCCGTCAGGATGAGCGTAATCGCGCAGCGTTGAACCGCCGGCCTCAATTGCTTCACCGAGTATGCCGCGGATGGCGTGCACCAGCGCTTCGACGAGAGGTGAAGCGCCACGCTTGCGGACAATGCTCCCGGACAGCCGTTTTGGCGACAAGCGTGCCCGGTACAAAGCCTCGCAGACATATATATTGCCAAGCCCGGCAATAATCCGCTGATCAAGCAGGGCTGCCTTCAAGGGTGACTTGCGACCGGCAAGGGCTTCGGCCAGGAAATCCGCATGCAATTCATTGCCGAGCGGTTCGACGCCAAGATTGGAGAGAAACCGGTTGTCGGCCAGGCCGCCGGGTTCAATCAGGTCGACGAATCCGAACCGTCGCGGGTCAGTGTACACAACCCGCGCACCGTCTTCGAGGTCAATAACCAGATGATCATGGGGCCCGTCACCTGCGTGACCGGCCTGCTGCTGGTAATAAAATTCCCCGAGATTGTGGGCTGAACCGCCTGGCGGCCATACGGTAAACCTGCCGGTCATGCCCAGGTGAACAAGCAAAACGTGTCCGCTGTCCAGTTCAATGAGGATATATTTGGCGCGTCGCCTGAGTGCAATTATGCGCTTGCCCGACAGAATTTCGGCGAGACCTGCGGGAAACGGAAACCTGAGATCAGGCCGGTTCAGAATGACGGCTTTGACACGCCTGTTCTCAAGCGCCGGTTCAAGCCCTCGTCGTACGGTTTCCACTTCCGGCAGTTCAGGCATTTATCGTCTTCCCGGGGCGCTGATCATCATGCGGCATGTTCACCTTGTTGAGGCACAACTGATAGCCATGATTGGCAAGCTGGTCTATGGTCGCCGCCAATATGGCAGATACAGAAAAAACAAAACCAGCGGATGAAACATCGTTCGGATTCCGCACGGTTGCCGAAGCTGACCGCCAAGGCATGGTAAACGAGGTGTTTGCCAAAGTTGCGGCGCGTTATGATCAGATGAATGATCTGATGTCTGCAGGTTTGCACCGGCTTTGGAAAGACGATTTCATTGCGCTGCTGAATCCGCCGAAAACCGATGTTTCATTCAAGGTGCTGGATGTTGCCGGCGGCACCGGCGACATCGCATTTCGCATTGCGCGGGCCGGCGGCGGCGGAACCCAGGTGACCGTTGCCGACATATCCCCGGAAATGGTGGCCGAGGGTGCCCGGCGAGCACCGGGCGAAGTGAATGGCGGCAAGTGCCGCTTCAGTGTCGGCAATGCTGAAACGCTGGCGTTCCCGGACAACACATTTGACGCCTATACGATCGCTTTCGGTATTCGCAATGTGACCCATATCGACCGTGCGCTGGCCCAGGCCTACCGGGTTCTCAAACCCGGCGGACGGTTCCTGTGCCTGGAGTTTTCACATGTGGATGTGCCCGGCATGGAGCAGGTGTATGAAGCCTATTCGATGACAGTCATTCCAGCGATAGGCAAAGTGGTCACCGGCGATGGCGATCCGTACCGGTATCTTGTCGAGAGCATCCAGAAATTTCCTGCGCCGCAGATTTTCGAACACATGATTGCAGAGGCCGGATTCGTGCGCACCAGCCACCGCATGCTGACCGGCGGTATCGTTGCCATCCATTCCGGCTGGAAAATCTAGGCCACTCAAATGTTCAATCAAATCCGCCATCTCTTCAAGCTTGCCCGTGCCGGTCGTACCATCGCCAGACACGGCGGGTTTGATGTGGCCCTGGATGATGAAAATGTGCCGACGCTGGCGAAATCCGCCCTCAGGCTGCTGGGGGCCGGCAAGTCCAGCCGTGAGCAGCGTTCCGGCCTGGCCGACGCCTTGAACGAACTGGGGCCAAGCTACATCAAGCTTGGCCAGTTTCTGGCCACGCGACCGGACATGATCGGTGCCGAGCGGGCAGATGCACTGCGTCAGTTGCAGGACCGCATGAAGCCGTTCGACATGTCCAGGGCGCGCGAGACCATTCAGGCCGGGCTGGGCAAACCGGCAGGTGACGTATTCCAGTCCTTGTCCGACCCGGTGGCCGCAGCTTCGATTGCGCAGGTCCACAAGGCCCGGATAGTGGATGCGACGGGAAACCGGCGCGATGTCGCGGTCAAGGTGCTGCGACCCGGGGTTGAAGCCCGGTTTCGTGATGACCTGGAGACATTCTTTACCGCAGCCAGGCTGGCCGAGCGGTTTTCCACCGAAGCCCGCAGACTGAACATCGTTAAGGCGGTCGAAACCCTGGAGAGGTCGGTTGAACTCGAAATGGATTTGCGGCTGGAGGCGGCCGCCATGTCCGAGATGACTGAAAACACCCGCAATGATCCCGGCTTCCGGGTGCCGGAAGTTTTCTGGCAACAGACCTCGCGCAGAGTCATGACCAGCGAATGGATCGACGGCATTGCGCTGACCGATGCACAGGCACTGGCTGCATCCGGACTTGATTTACCCAAACTAGGTGACACCGTCATCCAGTCATTTCTGCGGCATGCCATGCGCGATGGCTTTTTTCACGCCGACATGCACCAGGGCAACCTGTTCATCGATGCACAAAACAATCTTGTTGCTGTCGACTTTGGCATCATGGGCCGTCTCAGCATGAAGGATCGCCGGTTTCTCGCCGAAATTCTGTGGGGTTTCATAAAACGCGACTACAAGCGCATTGCAGCGGTTCATTTCGAGGCCGGTTACGTGCCCGCAGGCCAGGATGTGAATCTGTTCGCGCAGGCACTGCGCGCCATCGGCGAACCGATCATGGGACTCAACTCAACCGATATTTCCATGGCCCGCTTGCTGACACAGCTGTTTGAAGTGACCGGCCAGTTCAACATGGAAACCCAGCCGCAACTCATCCTGCTGCAGAAAACCATGGTTGTCGTGGAAGGTGTAGCGCGCAGTTTCAATCCGAAACTCAACATGTGGGTAACGGCCGAACCGGTGGTCGCGGAGTGGATGGAACAGAAACTTGGTGCCCAGGGCAGGCTGGAAGACGCGGCCGAAGGTGCTGCCACGCTGGGCCGGCTGGCGGCAGCATTTCCCGATGTGCTGAGCGAACTGGGCCAGGCATCAGCCCTGGTGTCGTCCATGGCGCAGTCCGGCGGCATTCGGCTTGACAGTGACACGACAGAAGCAATCGCAGCAGCACAGGCGCGCCATTCTGCCTCCAATCGCGGGGCGCTATGGGTTGGTGCCATTGCATTGGTTGTACTCGCTGTATCAATGGCGCTGTAATAAGGTTGTGATCATGAGTGAGCAAAAACACATATTGCTGATCATTGGCGGCGGCATTGCCGCCTACAAGGCACTTGAACTGATCCGGTTGTGCAAGAAAGCCGGCATTGCCGTTACGCCCATTCTCACTCGCGCCGGCGAACAGTTCGTAACACCGCTGTCGGTCAGTGGGTTGGCCGGCGAGAAAACCTATACACAGCTGTTCGATCTGACCGACGAAGCAGAAATGGGACACATTCAGTTGTCGCGCATTGCCGACCTTGTTGTCGTGGCACCTGCAACAGCAGATCTGATGGCCAGGATGGCAACCGGCCAAGCTGACGATCTCGCAACCACAGCCCTGCTGGCGACCGACAAGCCGGTATTGATTGCCCCTGCCATGAACGTGCGCATGTGGCAGCATCCTGCAACCCGGCGCAATCTGGACACTCTCAAACGCGACGGTGTGCTGGTAACCGGTCCTGAAGACGGCGACATGGCCTGCGGTGAGTATGGCCCGGGCAGGATGAGCGAAGCCGTTGACATCTATTCGGCCATTGAAAAATTCTATGGTGAGGAAGACCTGCCCACCCGGACCAGTGCCGGTGTCGGCCCAGGCGGTCCATTGACGGGGCGCAAGGTATTGATCACCGCAGGCCCGACGCACGAGCCGATCGATCCGGTGCGCTACATCGCCAACCGGTCCTCCGGCAAACAGGGATATGCACTGGCCGAGGCTGCCATAACGCTGGGAGCAGAAGTCACATTGGTCTCCGGCCCTGTCAGCCTGCCAATCCCGCCGGGCGTCGAGTTGATCAATGTTGAAACGGCGCGTGACATGCTGGAGGCGGTGCAGGCTGAACTGCCGTGCGATATGGCAATTTTCTGTGCAGCAGTGGCGGACTGGCGAACCGAAGACCACGCGCGCCAGAAAATGAAGAAAGACGGCAGCGGCAAACCGCCATCACTGACGCTGACAGAAAACCCGGATATCCTGAAAACCGTGGGCCACCTGAAGAAGCACCGCCCGGCGCTGGTCGTCGGCTTTGCCGCGGAAACCGAAAATATCGTCGACAACGCACGCCGGAAACTGACCGCCAAGAACGCAGATATCATTATTGCCAATGACGTGAGTGACGAGGGTGGGGTCATGGGCGGACGCGACAATACTGTGCATCTGGTCGGTCGCGAAGCGGTTGAGGACTGGGAAAAAATGTCCAAGCATGATGTAGCGGTTCGGCTCATGGATAGGTTCGCTGCAATGCTCAAAGACACCGCATGAGCCCGGTCCCGAAATTAAGGCTGAACTGGTTGCCGCATGGGGCGGGGCTGGAGCTGCCTGCCTATGAAAGCGAGCTTGCGGCGGGAATGGACCTGCGTGCAGCCGTGCCGGTTGATCATCCGGTGGTTCTCGAGGCAGGCGCGCGCAGCCTGATCGAAACAGGCTTTGCCATGGCAGTGCCGCCAGGATTTGAAGCCCAGATCAGGCCCCGCTCGGGTCTCGCCATCAGGAATGGCGTCACCTGTCTCAATACTCCCGGCACCATTGATGCCGATTATCGCGGCGAGGTGAAAGTGATACTGATCAACCTCGGCGATGCACCTTTTACCATCAAACGGGGTGACCGCATCGCCCAGATGGTGATTGCACCGGTGGTGCAGGCAGACATCGTTCAGGTAGATGTGCTGGATGAAACCGTCCGGGGCGCAGGTGGATTCGGCTCAACGGGGAAAAACTGATCATGGCGTTCAGCGATGCTGAGGTTGAAAGATATGCCCGCCACATCGTGCTGCGCGAACTGGGCGGGCCGGGCCAGCAAAAACTGAAGGCCGCCAAGGTACTTGTCGTCGGCGCCGGCGGCCTGGGGGCGCCGATGCTGTTATATCTGGCGGGCGCTGGTATTGGCACAATCGGTGTGGTGGATGACGATTTTGTAAGCCTCTCCAACCTGCAGCGCCAGATCATCCATTCCACAAAAGCTGCTGCTGACAAGACCGCCAAAACCGACAGCGCTGCAGCGCGCATACGCGAACTCAACCCCAATGTAAGGGTCGTTACCCATCAGGTACGGCTCGACGCCAGCAATGCGCTGGAGATCATGGCGGGATATGACATCATCGCCGACGGCTGTGATAATTTCACCACGCGGTTTCTGGTTTCAGACGCCTGTTATCTGCTCGGCAAAACACTGGTTTCCGCCGCCGTCGGGCAGTTTGATGCGCAGCTTTCCACTTTCAAGCCGCACCTCAGGCAGGCTGATGGCACGCCCTATCCAAGCTATCGCTGCCTGCACACCAACATACCGCCGGACGGCATGGTGCCATCATGTGAGGAAGCCGGTATTCTCGGCGCGCTTACCGGCGTAGCCGGGTCGATGCAGGCCATGGAGGTGATCAAGGAGATCGCCGAAATCGGCGACAGTCTGGCAGGGCGCATGGTGATGTACGATGCGCTGTCAGCCCGGTTCATGGTCACAAAGCTGGCCTGGAATCCGGACAACCCCCTCAATGGCCGCAAGCCGACCATCACCGACCTGTCCGCTTACAAGTAAGCTGCAAGTCCTTTGTATCGTTCGTGATGGTTCGAGCTGCCCCCTTACGAGCGGACGCAGGCCTACTCTGATCCAGCAACCAGATCTTCGGGGCGCGGAGTGGAAATGATGTTGTAGCCTGAATCGACAAAATGCACTTCACCGGTTACGCCACCGGACAACGGCGACAGCAGATACAGTCCGGCACCGCCGACTTCATCCAGGCTGACAGGCCGGCGCAGGGGTGAATGCTGGCGCTGGAAGGAAAACATGGCACGGGCATCGGCGATGCCGGCACCGGCGAGAGTACGCATGGGACCTGCAGAAATTGCATTTACCCGTATGCCTTTTGGCCCATAGTCTGCCGCCAGATAGCGTACCGAGGCTTCCAGCGCGGCCTTGGCCACTCCCATAACGTTATAATTCGGCATGACACGCGTTGATCCGCCATAGGTCAGTGTCACCATGGATCCACCCTCGCTCATCATGGCGGCGGCACGCCGGGCAATCTCGGTGAATGAGAAACATGAAATGATCATGGTGCGGGAAAAATTGCCCCGGGTGGTGTCGGCATACAGCCCGCTCAGTTCATTCCTGTCGGAATAGGCAATGGCGTGCACCACAAAGTCCAGTGAGCCCCACTCGGCCTGCAGTTTGTCGAACACTGCATCAACCGTTGCAATATCTTCAACGTCGCAGGGCATCACCAGTGACGAGCCGGCCTGTTCAGCCAATGGCGCAACCCGCTTGCCAAAGGCATCACCTTGATAGGTAAACGCCAGTTCGGCACCATGCTCGCGCAATGATCTGGCGATGCCCCATGCAATTGAGTGATCGTTCGCCACTCCCATGACAAGGCCGCGGCGGCCCTTCATCAGATCGCTTTTAACTTCAATCATTGTGGTTCCTGAATTCGTCCCTGCTGCGGCACCAGTATCCGGGTTTTCGGCCCGGATTGGTCGCGTCATTACAATTGCTGAAGTGCTTAGCCGTTATAGCGCTGGAAAACCAGTGTGCCGTTAGTGCCGCCGAATCCAAAGCTGTTGGACAGCACAACATCCAGGTTCACATTATCACGGCGCTCGCGAACAATAGGGATGTCGGCAAAATCCGGGTCGAGCTCTTCGATATTGGCGCTCTCGCAGATAAAGCCGTTCTGCATCATCAAAATCGAATAGATGGCTTCCTGCACACCGGCTGCGCCGAGTGAGTGTCCGGTCAGGGACTTGGTCGCCGAAATCGGCGGAATATCATTGCCGAAAACCTCCCGTATGGCTTCGATTTCCCGCAAGTCGCCGATCGGTGTCGAAGTGGCGTGCGGGTTGATATAGTCAACCTTCTCCTTCACGGTCGACATCGCCAGACGCATGCAGCGCGCAGCACCTTCGCCTGACGGCTGCACCATGTCATAGCCATCAGACGTGGCACCGTAGCCGATCAGTTCGCAGTAAATTTTTGCGCCACGTGCCTTGGCGTGTTCCAGTTCTTCCAAAACAACAGTCCCGCCGCCGCCGGCGATAATGAAGCCGTCGCGGTTTTTGTCATAAGCGCGCGAGGCTTTTGCAGGCGTGTCATTGTAGTGGGACGACATGGCGCCCATGGCGTCGAACAGTACCGACAAGGTCCAGTCAAGTTCCTCACCACCCCCGGCAAACATCATATCCTGCTTGCCCCACTGGATGAGCTCTGCGGCATTGCCGATGCAATGTGTCGATGTCGCACAGGCCGAGGAAATCGAGTAATTGACGCCCTTGATTCCAAACGGTACGGCCAGGGTGGCCGAATTGGTTGAAGACATGGCCGCCGGCACCGCGAACGGGCCAACCCGTTTCGGTCCCTTTTCGCGCGTTGTGTCTGCTGCAGCGACGATCGTACGAGTGGACGGTCCGCCTGATCCCATAATCAAACCGGTGCGTTCGTTCTTCACATCACTTTCATCAAGGCCTGCATCGGTGATGGCCTGCTGCATGGCAATCCAGTTCCAGGCAGCGCCGTCTCCCATGAAACGGCGAACGCGGCGATCAATGGATGTATCAAGATCGATTGTCGGCGCGCCGTGCACCTGACACCGGAAGCCCAGCCGGGCGTAATCCTGCGCACTGACAATTCCCGGCTTCGCCTCGTGCAGCGAGGCATTCACTTCCTGCACATTGCTGCCGATACTCGATACGATACCGATACCAGTGACTACCACACGTCTCATGCTGCCCCATCTGCCTTTCATCGTCTGCCTTGTCACACAGGACTCAAGCAGGTTTTTCATCCACAAAAGTTCCGACCCGCATACTCGTCGTAGTGTAGATAACCTCGCCGTCAGCCTTCATTACACCATTGGCAATGGCCATGTTCAGCTTGCGCAATATGAGGCGCTGTACGTCCACGACATATTCAACTTTTTTGACTTCGGGCGTCACCATTGCGGTGAATTTGACCTCGCCGACACCCAGCGCGCGACCACGCCCCGGCGCACCCATCCAGCCCAGGAAAAATCCGGTCAATTGCCAAAGTGCATCCAGCCCCAGACATCCCGGCATCACCGGATCACCCTGGAAATGGCACGGGAAAAACCACAGGTCAGGCTTTACATCAAGTTCGGCCACGATCTGGCCCTTGCCGGCAGACCCGCCATCATCCGTGATAGAGGTAATGCGATCAAACATCAGCATTGGCGGCAGCGGCAACTGCGCATTTCCCGGACCAAACAACTCGCCCCTGCCACACGCCAGCAATTCCTCGTAGCCAAAATGCCCTTTACGTTCACTCATCGCCCTCAAACCCCGATTATACCAAAGGAACTAACTATTGACTCATTTGATGGTGCCGGCAGCGTGTCTGCACAGCCCGTGTTGCTGTTGTTTTCGTAACATATCGCAACATTGTGTGAAAGCACTAGATCATAACCTGCGCGTATCTGAAATGTCGCAGCAACACGACGGCTGCATTATAGCGCGGTGATGCGCTCGCATGATTGCAAGCAGGCGCGCTTCGGGTTATACAGTCGCCAGATCGTATTTTTTCATGGTCTGTGACCATGCGCTTGAGCGAAGTAAAATCACATGATGAATACGCAAGACATGGAACAGAAACTGCGCGATGCCGGCATGCGGCCAACGCGTCAGCGCTTGTCGCTCGGCAAACTTCTGTTCGGCAGCGGCGACCGGCATATCACTGCCGAGCAGCTTCATGTTGAAACCGTTCAGGCCGGGGTCGCGGTGTCGCTCGCCACGATTTACAATACGCTCAACCAGTTCACCGAAGCCGGGTTGTTGCGTGAAGTGGCGGTTGAGGGTCACAAGTCGTACTTTGACACCAACATCTCCAATCACTGCCACTATTATCTGGAAGAAGAAGGCCGCCTGATAGACATAGACGGCGAGCAGCTCACCGTAGACGGTCTGCCGCTGCCACCGGCGGGCATGAGAATCGGCCGGATCGATATTATCGTGCGGCTTGAAAAAGACCGTGGCTGAGTAACATGGTCGCGAACACGCGCATTAACGCGCGGCCTGCTCACTTCTGATAGTTTTCACCGGGATAAACACCGAAAAGCGTTTCCTGCGAAACGTAGCCTTCATAGCCCTCAAATGCTGTGAAGCACCATTTGCCGTCACAAGACTTCAGTTCGCCCAGTGCACCTGGGGCGATTCGTGCAACCAACTCACCGGATGTAGAGCCACTGGCATAAAGCTGTACGGTTTTGTCCTTGTTCCACGGTGCGGCAATAACAGTGCGCCTGCCGTCCAGCAATGAATGATAGACCCAGCCTTCAGCTCCTTCACTGTCGCGGATGCGGCGCCAGTGATCAAACTCCGCGATAATTTCCACGGGCAGGCTTTTGCGGGTAAAAACCCACACAACACCATGCTCGCTGGACGGGCCCCGGCGAACGTTGACCCGCTCTGATTTCAAACTGACGAATCTGGGTAGCGGCAATCCCGTCTGGGTGTTTACCGGTCTGGCGGCAGTCTTGTTTTCCTGCGCAGCCTTCGCCGTGCCCAGGGTTGCGGGATTCTGAGTTTCAGTAAACGCGTAAACGATGCCGCCTGCGACGGCAAAAGCCAGTGCAGCAAACAAAACCCGTCCTATGCTCAATCGTCCCAAAGTCTTCACCCAACCCTGGCAGAAGGCCTGCAGGTTACCAATGGATCAGCATGATTTCTGACTTAATCCGCCAAAATCCGTCAACCTGATCGTTGCCAAAGTGTTAGAGCATCTTTACGGGTTCAATTGAAGCCATGCTGCTCAAATACACCCTGCAACGCCGGTTGCATCTACCAGCACAGTTTACATGGGCGCTCACGCAACATAAACAAGAATGGACAAATGATTTGCAAGGGTCGGCAAGCCGACCGCCAAGGCCATGTTTCAGGATTTCGCCAGGAGTTGCCCAAAATGCCAACGCGCAAGCCAACCGTTATTGTTACCCGCCGACTGCCGGATGTCGTTGAAACGCGCATGCGCGAATTGTTCTCAACGACATTGAATGAATCCGACGCACCAATGAGTCAGAGCGATTTGGTAGAAGCTGTAAAAACGGCTGAAGTGCTGGTGCCCACTGTAACTGACAGGATCGACAAATCCGTCATCATGCAGGCTGGAGACCAACTGAAGCTGATTGCCAACTTCGGCACCGGCGTCGACAACATTGATGTCGAAACAGCAACCAATCGCGGTATCACGGTTACCAATACGCCAGGTGTATTGACCGAAGACACCGCAGACATGACGCTTGCGCTCATTCTTGCCGTCTCGCGCCGGGTAATCGAAGGCGCGAACGCAATCGGCAATGAGGAAATCTGGAAGGGCTGGTCGCCTACCTGGATGCTGGGCCGGCGGATTTACGGCAAACGCCTTGGCATTATCGGCATGGGCCGCATTGGCCAGGCGGTGGCACGGCGCGCCAAGGCTTTCGGGTTGCAGATACATTATCACAATCGCAAACCGGTCCACGCCTCGATTGAAGAGGAGCTCGAGGCAACCTACTGGGAAAGCCTTGATCAGATGCTGGCGCGCATGGATATCATCTCGGTGAACTGTCCGCACACACCAGGGACCTACCATCTTTTGTCGGCGCGGCGCATGCAACTGCTCAAGCCGACTGCCATCATCGTCAATACCGCACGCGGTGAGGTGATCGATGAAAACGCCATGGCGCGGATGTTGGAAAAGGACGAGCTTGCCGGTGTCGGCCTGGACGTGTTTGAACACGAACCCGCAGTGAACCCGCGATTGCTGAAAAATCCGAAAGCAGTGTTGATGCCGCACATGGGATCAGCAACCATTGAAGGTCGTGTCGACATGGGTGAAAAGGTCATCATCAACATCAAGACCTTTGTCGACGGCCACAAGCCGCCGGACCGGGTTGTGCCGGCCATGCTTTAGAGTAACTTTATGGGTTCAATTAAACCCATGTTGCTCTAAGGCCTGTCATCAATTGAGCCAAATGATTGCCCCAGCGAGATGGATTGCACCGAGGAATGCGATAGCCCGTTTGTCATATCTGGTTGCAATTGCGCGGTATTGTTTGAGTTTTGCGAAGAAATTCTCGATCAGATGG
>JBDNEZ010000039.1:0-7366 GCA_041690095.1 Anderseniella sp. | reverse complement strand
GTTTTGCGCAAAACCGCGATCACCGAGATCGAGCCGGATCAATGGATCTATGTCCGGTTTGGTGATGGTGCCAAGGGAAAGATGGCTGCCGAAGTTCGTCTCACTCTTGATGACGACCGGTTGCCGGGCACGAATTGACGTCTTGTGCGAGCAGACCGGCGCGGCGCACCATCGCGGCTCTGGCCGTGGTGATTGGCTCGCTATTGTTTGCCGCCGTTTTCGCGGGGCAATCCCGAGCATCAGAAGATGTGCTTCGTCTGCCTGTCGAGAATGTCATCGTCACCACTGCTCAAGGTGACATTACGTTTGCCACGGAAATGGCCACCGATGACGAGACGCGGTCGCGCGGATTGATGTTTCGCCGGTCCATGGGGGAGCGCGAGGCCATGCTGTTTCACTGGCAAAGCCCGCATGAGGTCTCCATGTGGATGCGCAATACCTATATCCCGCTCGACATGCTGTTTGTCACTGCCGACGGCACGGTTGTGCATGTTCAGGCCAACACGGTTCCGCAGTCTCTGGAAGTGCTCAGCGCGGGTCGAAAAGTGTCGGCAGTACTGGAGATTGTGGCCGGTACAGCGGCAAAACTCGGCATCAGGCCGGGCAGCCGGCTGATACACCGATTTTTTAATGACCCTTAGACGCTTATCCTCTTGCCGAGCGGGTGTGTTTTCCTGTAACCACCCTCTCACCAGTCAGGAATGGTTAGTCCGGCAACGGCATTCGGAGCGTAGCGCAGCCTGGTAGCGCATCTGGTTTGGGACCAGAGGGTCGGGAGTTCGAATCTCTCCGCTCCGACCACCGGCCACTGGCCGGCCCTGAGAAGAATATAATGCCAATCGGCAACTTGAGGCGACATCATGCCTGCACGCATCTACCAGCCATCTCGCAATGCCATGCAGTCCGGCAAGGCGAAGACGAAAAACTGGCTGCTGGAGTTTGAAGCCGAGATGCCGCGTGAAATCGACCCGTTGATGGGCTGGACATCATCGCGTGACATGAAGCAGCAGGTGAAGCTGACATTCGCAACGCGCGAGGAAGCTGAAAACTACGCCAGGCGCAAGGGTATTGCCTACCGGGTATTCGAGCCGAAAAAGCCGTCTGCAAAGTCCAAGTCGTATTCAGACAATTTCCGCTGGGGCCGGATTGATAACTGGACCCACTGAAACGCAGTGCACTCAACTAAGCCCAGCACGTTTTAATCCCGCATCATCTAATACTTGCGAGACGCGCCCACTTCCGGCAAACAGGGCGCACAACTGCTGAACAACGGTCCCGTAGCTCAGCTGGATAGAGCACCAGCCTTCTAAGCTGATGGTCGCAGGTTCGAATCCTGCCGGGATCACCAGGCGCTCAAACGGTTCATACCGGTCACAAGGGCAACAAATTTGCCCGCGCCATAAACGGCATTCTGGTGTCTTTGACGGCATTTGCCAGTCTGATCGTCGTCTTCATACAGTCTCGGCAAATTGATGCCGTGTGTCAGCTACCCACCGGTCCTGCGCACGATGCAGACTACAGAACGCGCGCGCAATGAACTGCAGATATTGGCAGCCTGCTTTTTGCTCGCAGCGCCAATGCGTGCAGAGTAGCGTTGCCTTGTGCCCAAACGCAGCCTTGTGACGGGAATGACCATGGCGCGTGTCCGGCGCAGATCAGCCGGGAATTTTTGCTTTATACGATTGAACTCGTCAATCGCTGAGCTTCTGGAAAAACTTTCGGAGATCAGCACACCCCAGGGCTGGCGAAATGAATTCTGCATAGGCCGCAACACACTTTCTGCCTGCGCAGGCAGACCAGGTTGGGTCGCCACAGATGCAAGCACAACTGCAGCCAACAAAACCTGTCGTCCTGT
This sequence comes from Anderseniella sp., assembly GCA_041690095.1. Taxonomy (GTDB): domain Bacteria; phylum Pseudomonadota; class Alphaproteobacteria; order Rhizobiales; family Aestuariivirgaceae; genus Anderseniella. Next base: position 5,511 of record JBDNEZ010000039.1, on the reverse strand, counting down.
CCAGCGTAACATCATTCCTGTCTCCTCACTAAACCGACGGTCTCTAACCTACAGTCTTTTAACACCGATGGCAGTCTGTCCGGCCTGGGGGAAGTGAGTCAACGACAGACTTATACCAGATCTCAGTAACAGCGAACCGGGTCATGTGCGAAACAGCGCCTGCGCAGCCAGCACGGAGACAAGGCTGAGTACGCCAGCAGTTGCAAGGGCGATTGAATAGTCGCCAGCTGCATCGAACAGGGCGCCTGCCAGCCAGGGTCCGGCCAGTCCGGCTGCTCCCCAGGCAGTGAAGACCCGGCCGTAGATGCGCGGGCTGTTGGCCATGCCGTACCTTTTGGCAATCAGTGACGGGTAGATGGAAATGAGGGCACCATAGCAAAAGCCAATGTAGCCAAGACCAGCCAGAACCGGCAGCCCCGGCTTGCTTGCGGCCAGTGCCAACAGGATGCCGGATGCAGAAATTGCCAGCCCTGTCAGTAACAGTTTTGGCGACACGGCATCGGCCAGATAGCCGCCCAGCAGGCTGCCTGCGAGGCTGAGACCGGCGATCAGGGTGGGGGCGAGCCAGATCAGGTGGGCAAACTGGTCTGACCTGGCAATCTCGGCAGAATGTCCGATGACCATCAGACCGGAGAAGACCCCTGTCCCATAGCCTGTCCACAACAACGCAACGTCTCCCGTCCAGGTCGGATCAAGCGAAGATTGCCGTGCCGGCGAATCCAGCCGAACCTTTGTGCCGCAGATGACTATGGCACCGCAAACCGATGCAGCCACGAGGGCGATGGTCAATCCCAGCATGGCAGTCTGAAATCCGCCATGCGACAATGCCCATTGAAACCCGACCGGTGCAATCATCGCGCCGGTGGCGTAACATGCCGTCACAATGCCCATGGCCATGCCTTCGCGACCTGCATTGGTTTTTGCGGAAACCTGCAAGCCGAAGCCATACCCCACCCCGTTGGCGGCTCCGAACAGGACGCTGTAGCCGAACACGACGACAACGGGACCGGATGCAAACGCCGCGATCAGTGTGCCGGTTGCGGCCATCAGGCCGGAAGCAAGCATAATGGAACTGGCGGACAGGCGGGAAAAATATCGCGGGCCGATCAAAACAGTGAGAGTCAAGGTGATCAGCGTCAGGGAATAGATCAGGCTCACGCTTGCCCGCGACACTGAAAATGCCGTTTCAAGCGGTTCCAGGAACACTGAAAATGCATGCACCGAACCCAGCACGAAACACAGCATGCCGGCTGCGACAATCACCCGTCTGCCGGTCGCCAAACTGCCTGGCGCAGCGACGCCTGTTGTCCCGAGGACGTCCATGTTGATCTCAACTCCACAAGCGCAGCCAACAGTTTCGGCTTTTGTTATTATGCATACGTCAAGTGCTGAGGAAATCCGATTGAGATATTTATGATAAGTGGCTTAAGATAACAACATGCGTAGAACGCGAGACGATGCATCATTCACACGGATACGCTGGATTGGAAACTGGAGAACTCAATGCGTCTGTTGGTCTTCCAGCACATAGACTGTGAACATCCTGGTTCACTGCGGCGTTTTCTGGCCGATGACCGGATCGAGTGGGATGCGGTCAACCTTCATGCCGGCGAACCGATCCCGCCGCTTGAGACCTATGATGTGCTCTGGGTCATGGGCGGGCCCATGGATGTCTGGGATGTGGTTGAACATCCGTGGCTGGTGCCGGAAAAGGCGGCTATCCGCAAGTTGGTGCGTGATCTGGAAAAGCCTTATCTGGGTTTGTGCCTGGGCCATCAGTTGCTGGCCGACGCACTGGGTGGCACCTGCGGGCCGCAGCGCCCGCCGGAGATTGGCGTTCTGGACGTCGAACTGACCGTGGACGGCCTAAAAGATCCGCTGTTCGCGGGTTTGCCCGCACGCCAGAAATTCCTGCAATGGCATTCCATCCAGGTGGCGCAGGCACCCGAAGGCGCGGCCGTTCTGGCCAGTTCCGACATTTGTGCCGTACAGGCCATGCGCATCGGCAAACATGCCTGGTCGATGCAATATCACGCGGAGGTCGAACCTGACACAGTGGCAAACTGGGGCGACGTTCCAGCCTACCGCGATGCGCTTCTGGCGGCACTCGGTGATGATGGGTTGAATTCGATGCAATCGGCAGCCGACGACAACATGCCGGAGTTTCTCGCATGTGCCAGAACGCTTTATCGCAATTTCATGCGGCAGGTCGGCGGAACACAAGGCAGCACGGAGGTCTGACATGTCCGAACAGAAAACAGCGATCATTACGGCAGGTGGCAGCGGCATGGGAGCAGATTCCGCCCGTCAACTGGCCGCAGACGGGTTCAACGTCGCGATCCTGTCATCGTCCGGCAAGGGCGAAGCGCTGGCCATAGAGCTTGGCGGCATTGGTGTCACCGGGTCCAACCAGTCGGTCGATGATCTGCAGCGCCTGGTTGATGCAACCATGACAAAGTGGGGACGCGTCGATGTTCTGGTCAACAGCGCCGGCCACGGCCCGCGCGCACCGGTTCTGGAATTGACCGATGAAGACTGGCACACCGGCATGGATGTCTATTTCCTGAATGTCGTGCGTCCGACCCGCCTCGTGACGCCCATCATGCAGGCGCAGAAATCCGGCACGATCATAAATATCTCGACGTTTGCAGCATTTGAGCCAAGTCCGGTATTTCCCACCTCAGGAGTGTTTCGCGCCGGCCTCGCGGCCTTCACCAAACTGTTCTCGGACAAATACGCAGCCGAAAACATCAGGATGAACAATGTGCTGCCGGGCTTCATCAACAGCCTGCCGGAGAAACAGGAATTCCTGGAACAGATACCGATGCAACGTTATGGCGACTCACTGGCGGAAATCGCGTCCGTGGTAGCTTTCCTGGCCTCAAACGGCGGGGCCTATATAACCGGTCAGAACATTCGCGTGGATGGTGGCATCACGCGCTCTGTATGACTGTGTTCGCAGGCCGGGTGCGGCATCTGTTGTCAGACAAGGGTTCGCCCGCCATCGACGTAAATGGTCTGTCCGGTAATGAATCCGCCACCAGGCGCCAGCAGCAACAATACTGCACCAATCAGGTCTTCCGGTTCTCCAAGGCGTCCCATGGGAATCACCGACACGGCGTTTTTTCTGAACACCGGGTCGGCGAGATAGCCCTGGGTCAGCGGTGTTTCGGTGAGTGCCGGGCCGACCGCATTTATCAGTATGTTGCGAGGTGCCCATTCGCGTGCCAGGACCTTGACCAGCTGTGCGAGAGCCGCCTTTGAACTGGCATAGGCGGCATATTGAGAATTGGCCACATAACTGGACACCGACGCAATGTGGACGATCCGGCCGCCACATTCACCCATGGCCTTGGCAACACACCGCGAAAACAGAAAGGCGGCTGTCACATTGACATCCAGGCATTGGCGGAACGTTGTCTCGTCGAACTCTTCAGCGGTAGCGATGGGTAACGCACCGGCTGCGTTTATGGCACCGTCAAGCCTGCCGAAACGGGCCTCGGCCAAACGCACCAAATCCGAAATGGCAGTTTCATCGTTCATGTCGGCAATTTGCGTTACGGCAAGCGGGATCGCCGCGCCGGTACGGTCAAGTGCTGCCCCGTCAATATCGAACAGAACCAGCTTCGCACCGCGCTTTGCCAGCGCTTCGGCAATGGGACCGCCCAGTCCGCCGCCGGCGCCTGCAATCAGATAGACCCGGTCCTTGACGTCGAACAGCGGATCCCGCGCGTTTTCATCATTGTCTGTCATAATTCAATCCTTTCACGTCAATCGGGATGTTTCGAACCGGTGGTCTGATCGGTTGGCGCTGTGTTTCATGTAATTTGAACCACGTAACGGACATGAGCCTTATGGGCCTGTCCCTGAGAGATCAAGCCGGGCGAATTACGAACAACGGCTGGTCAAACTCGACAAGCGTGGCATCGTCCACGAGGATTGCCTCGACAACGCCGCCAATAGTCGCCGCGATAGTTGTGTAGAGTTTCATCACCTCGATCATGCACAACGGGTCTCCAGCCGAAACTTTCGTGCCGACCTCCACATATGGCGCTTTGTCCGGAGACGGACGGCGATAGAAGGTGCCGACCATGGGGGAGTTCTCGGTTGTTGTTCCGGATAGGCTTGTGCTGCCCTTTGTGTTGCCGGTCGTAGCCGGGCGAGGGGCGGTTTCGGTGACGGAAGCTGTGCTGATGGCCCGCTGTGGAAGTGAATTGTTGCTATTGGTCGAGACGTTCGGGTCCGAACCCGTTGCGCCGCCGCGTCGGATGACCAGACGGGTTCCTTCGGACTCCAACACCAGTTCTTCACAGTTGGAAGAATCTATGATCTTCACAATTTCTGCTACTTCCTTGAAGCTGAGTGTCATTTTTTTCTCCGTCTCATTTTTGTGTCGTCGCGCCGCGGGAGTAAGTCGCGGAAAGGCGTGCAGCAGCGTCTCTCATCTGCGGTACGAACCCCAGCATTTCATTCAAGGTCATGCGCGCTTCCGGAGCCGAAATGGCAATCCCGCCAAAGGACCGTCCTGCTTCACCAATCACCGGCACGGCAACGCAGACAACGCCGTGCATGAACTCCTGGTTGTCCGTTCCGATACCGTCCCGTTTGATTTCTGCAAGGGCAGTCTTCAGGGCATCAGCTCCGGTTATTGTATTGGCCGAGTAGGATGGCCGCGGCATTGCCTCGATAGTCGCGGTGAGTTCGGACTCAGGCAATCTGCTCAACATCAACTTGCCGATGGCCGTGCAATGTGCCGGGACCCGGCTGCCGGCATCGAACCGCAAACCCAGTGGCCATTTTCCTTCAACACGATCCAGATAAATCACCTCTCCACCGCTCAGTACCCCGTAATTGCAGGTTTCGCCGACCAGTTCAGACATGCTTTGCAGTATCGTGTGGCGCAGTGATCTGGGAGCGGCGGCGGCCAGGGTGCGATGCGCCAGGCTGACGAGGCTGTCACCCTCGATAAAACCGCGGTCGAATTCGTCTCGTTCAAGAAACCCCATATCGCACAACAAGTTGACGATCCGATGTGCGGTCGGCTTTGTCATACCCGTGGTGCGAAGGATTTCTGACATTGTAGTTGATTCCGGATTCAGCGATATGACTTCCAGTATGGAGAAGGCCTTGCCCGTTACGCCAAGTTCGGCCAATTGCTCATTGCGCCCGGACGCAGCTGTATTGACCCGCTGAACCCTCTTGTCAGCCGAGGTGCCGACAACAGAAAATTTTCTGGTGCTCGTTTTCATGATCCGGGCTCTTGTCTTGAGGACGAAACCCAAGGCTCCGCCAACGTGCTTGCACTATACCGTTTGTAAGAATGATATCAATCGTCTTGTTAAGCGAAAAAACTGGATCACCATTCATTCAAATTATAATAGAGCTTGAAAAAACAAGATCAATCGTCTTGTATGATGAGACGATTCACGGATTCTGATATCCAGCGGCTCCGCTCATGAAAAATGCAACAAGCTTCAACCGAGTCCTGATCGCTAATCGCGGTGAGATTGC
>JBDNEZ010000038.1:0-8681 GCA_041690095.1 Anderseniella sp. | reverse complement strand
GGGCGATAACATCATGGCGTTCTGGAATGCGCCGCTGGCCGACGACGACCATGCTTATAATGCATGCTGTGCGGCTCTGGATATGGCCGTACGACTTGGACGGCTCAATCAGGAGCGTGAGGCTGCCGGAGATGTTGGACTGGAAATCGGCATCGGCATCAATACCGGTGAGTGCGTCGTCGGCAACATGGGGTCGGATTTCCGATTCGATTACACCGTTTTGGGCGATGCGGTAAATCTTGCCGCCCGGCTCGAGGGTCAGACAAAATCTTATGGCACACGGACCATCATCGGCAGGCTGACGGCCGAGGCGGTTCAGGGCCGGATGGCGGTACTGCATATCGACAGGGTGCGGGTAAAAGGCAAAACTGAACCGGAAGACATATACGCTTTGCTCGGTGGCGAGGACATGGCAACAACGGACGCGTTTCAGACCTTGCACAAGCAACATGGTATGATGCTGGATGCCTATTTTGATCAACGCTGGAACCAGGTAAAGAAAATATCCGCCGACTGTGTTGATCTGGCAAATGAATTCGGTTTCGGCGAGTTTTACAAGATTTATGCAGGTCGCGCATCGGAGTTTGCGGCCCAGCCGCCTGGCAAGGACTGGGACGGTGTCAATGATATATTAGTCAAGTGAGATGGAAGCGACACAGCAACTGCGGTCGATATGGTACTGTTTGCCATAGTCTCCATCCGGCTTCTTCGAGGATGTTGACCGACGGCTTTGCAAACTGGCAGTTTTAGTTGACGTTGCGGCCAATTCGCTTGATTGATAATGCCGAGTGTGTGCATCATGGGGGTGTTCGGGCATTTTAAGGTGAGCTTATGGCAGGGATGGGCTGGGTTATCGGGTTGACTGCACTGCAGTCCAGATGTGTGGGAACGACCGGAAAACCATTGTGATCACGTGTTAAGGAAACTGACTGAGCGATAAAGGTTGGTTTTTTTACCAAGGCGGAGTGCTGAGGGGTATGCGTACATTTACGAAATTTTACCAGCGATCGCTGCGTACAGCGATGCTGTGCACGATTGCGCTGTTGGTCACCGGCACGACTGCGGTCCAGGCTCAGAGTCTTGGCGACGCGGTCAGTCGGGCAGTTGCCACCAATCCGTCCATCAAGTCAGCCAGCGCCAATCGGCGCGCCAGAAACTATGAGCTTGATCAGGCGACAGGCCGTTTACTGCCGCAACTGAGCATGAGTTCAAGTTTGCAGGCGCAACAGATTGATCGTCCGTTGGGGATCGGTTTGGCAAACAACGATATTCTTCGTGCGCGTCGTGAAGTCTCCGTTCGCGTGCGGCAGGTGGTGTTTGACGGCTGGGACCGGGCCAATCAGATTTACCGTTCGGAAGCGCGCATAGACGGCGCGGCACTTCGGGTGCTTGCGGCGTCGGAAGCTGTTGGCCTCGATGCGGTTGAAACCTATATCGACGTGTTGCGTCATCGCAGACTGTTGAGTCTCGCCGGCGTGAATGTCAGGCGGCATAATGAAATCCTGTCTTTGGTCAACGTCCGCTACAAAGGTGGTAATTCACCCATATCGGATCTGGATCAGACCAGGGAGCGCCTGGCTGGGGCGCGCGCCGTTTACGCAGAAATCCTCACTGCACTGCAAACTGCAGAAGCACGTTATACCGAGGTGGTCGGTCTGCGTCCGGGCAAATTGCGTCGAATACCCATTCCGAGACAGGCCACCAAAGGCTTGCGCAATACAATAAACACCGGCCTTGCCCACAACTCTATCCTGCTGGCACTGAAGTCTGACATTGTGGAAGCAGAACACGAGCGCAACCAGTCCAAGTCCGAGTATTTCCCGCAAGTCTATCTTGAGGGAGAGGCCAAGTACGGCCAGGACATAGACGGTACCCCCGGCCGCAGCAGGGAGTTGCGCGGTGGTGTCGTGCTCAGCTGGAGCTTGTTTGACGGAAAAGTCCGTACTGCTCGCGTAGGTGAACTATCCGAACGCGTGGTGCAACGGGTTGCCGACCTGGAACGGCGAGAACGCGAAGTCATTCAGCAAATCGAATCCGCATGGGCCAAATATACCAACGGCCATGCACGTGTTGCCGCGCTGAAAAGTCAGGAAGCCAGCAACTCGAAGATCATCCGGGCTTATCTGGATGAGTATCAGTTATCCAAGCGCAGTATCCTTGACGTGCTGGATGCCGAGAATACCAGGTTCAGGGTTCGCTTCGATCTTTCAAGTGCGGAGGCCATAAAACGTTTTGCAATCTATCAGGTGATTGCGCTGACGGGCCAGTTGTTGAAGACTTTTGGTATAGACGCTCCGCAAGAGGCCATTCCGCTAAGTGATTTGACGCCGGCCCGCAGCCTGGGCGGTAATCATGATCTGGTTATTCAACCCCTTCGATAGAAATACAGTTGTTGCTGTGTGAAGGCTGCCAGGCGCAGAGAGTGAATAGTGTTCTCATATGCTGCAACGATCGAAAGCCAACAAGGACTCAATCGAAGTGCCCGTTAAGGATGCCCAACCGCAGGTTGGCAATGCCGCAGCAGGGTTCGACCCGGTCGCAACAGACCACATACTTGCCTGCCTTGGTTTTATTGCAGCCCAGGCGGGTTTGCCGTTTTCTCCCGGTGCAGCCGATAATAACCTGCCGCTGGTCAACGGCCGTCTGACGCCGGAGCTGGTCGGCCGGGCAGCGGAAAACCTGGGCATGGAAGCACAGGTGTTCCAGCGCAAGCCGTCTGAAGTACCTGCACTGGTTGCGCCGTTCATTGTACTTTTTGACCGTGGTGACGCCTGCGTTGTCACCGATGTATCGACAATCGGCAAGGTCGCCCGTGTGGTGTTTCCAGCTGTCTCCGACAAGCCACGCAGGGTTCGACTGAAGAAGCTCGACAAGCAGGCGTCGAACTATGTGATTTATGTGTCGGCATCAGCCGATGACCATCCGGCTTACTCCGACGAGCCAAAGCCTGCCAGGCACTGGTTGTTGTCGCCGCTTGTCAAATTCTGGCCCGTAGGCATTCAGGTGGCCCTGGCGGCGTTGATCATCAACGTTCTGGGGCTTGCTCTGCCATTGTTCATCATGAATGTTTACGACCGGGTGATACAGACCCAGTCCATGCCGACCCTGTGGGCACTGACCGCCGGTGTGGCCATTGCCATAAGTTTTGATTTCATCCTCAAGCTGATGCGCGGACTGTTGCTGGACGGAGCCGGCAAGCGGATTGATCTGGGGGTGAATTCTTCCCTGTTTGAACAGGCAATGGCGGCCAGAATGTCTGCCCGTACGGTGCCATCGGGCGTTCTGGCCAACCAGATCAAGGACTTTGAAAATGCGCGCGAGTTTCTGACCGCATCGCTTCTGGTTGGGATGATCGACCTGGCCTTTATCGGCATTTTCCTCGCCGTCCTGTGGCTTGTCGCAGGCAGTCTGGCGCTGGTTCCGATGATCGCCGTGCCGCTTGTGCTGGCCGTGACGTTGATGCTGCAAATTCCGCTCAGCCGCTCCATAAAGAAGACCCATGGCATTCTGCAGAATCGTCATGGCATGCTGGTTGAATCGCTGGCCGGCGTCGAAGCTGTAAAAGCATCAGGCGGCGAAGGCTATTTGCAGGGCAAATGGGAACAGGCCACTGCGGCATCTGTGCGCGCCTCGGCCACAACCCGTTTGTGGGCTTCAATTGCGCTGAACTTTACCGGGCTCGTGCAGCAGAGTGTCAGCGTGGCGATCATTGTATGGGGCGTTTTTCTCATCGGAGCCGGTGAATTGACGATCGGCGGACTGATTGCCGCGAATATTCTGGCCGGGCGCATTCTTGCACCTCTGGCCAATATCGCAATGTCCTTGTCACGCTCCGAGTTTGCCTTTGCAAGCTTGCGTGCATTGGGCAGGTTCATGAAGCTGGAACGCGACGATGTTGTGCACAAGCACGCAGGTGGCGTGATCAGGGACACCGCGATTGAATTGCGCAATGTATCACTGTCTTATCCGCAAAGCCCCAGGCCCGCGCTGCAGGGGATCAACCTGTCGATCCGACCCGGAGAACGGGTCGGCATGATCGGACGCATTGGCTCGGGTAAATCAACCCTGGGACGGCTGCTGGGGGCGTTGGTGTCGCCCACGGAAGGATCCGTCCTGATAGATGGACTGGATGCGCGCCAGTATGCAGTCGCCGACGTGCGATCGGCAATCGGCTATCTGGATCAGGAGCCGCACCTGTTTTCAGGCACCATACGCGAAAATATAGTGCTTGGCCGGCCGCACGCCAGCGATGCCGAAGTGCTCGAGGCAGTTCATTTGTCCGGGCTCGGGACGCTTGTCGCAGGCCATCCCATGGGATTGGCCGCACCGGTCGCAGAACGGGGTAAAAATCTGTCCGGTGGTCAGCGTCATCACGTTGTGCTGGCCCGGTTACTGGTCCGAAAGCCAAAGGTACTGTTTCTGGATGAGCCGTCAGCGGCCATGGATACTGCTGCGGAAAACCACTTGATGACGCAACTGTCCAACCTGCCGAGAGAGACCACTACGCTGATCATTGCCACCCACCGGGCTTCGTTGCTGGCCCTGGTTGACAGGCTGATCGTTATCGAGGAAGGAAAATTGATCGCAGACGGTCCTCGCGATGAAGTGCTGAAAAAACTGCAGCAGAATAAAACGGCGGCAACACAACGACTTAAGGGAAATCGCTGATGCGGACAGATGATCTGCGGTTTGCCGCAAATGCCAAACGTGCATACGAACAGTCTTATTCTCGCGGTCCCTGGATGCTGATCCTGTGTCTGTTGTGCCTGATGGCCAGCCTGTTGATCTGGGCATGGTGGGCCACGGTTGAAGAGGTCACGCGCGGGACCGGCCGGGTCATTCCGTCAAGCCAGTTGCAGGTGGTCCAGACCCTGGAGCCGGGAATCGTGCGGGAGTTCCTGGTGTCGGAAGGCGATACGGTTAAAAAGGGCCAACCGCTCATTCGCATCGACGACACTGAATTTTCGGCTCGCCTGGGCGAGGTGCGGCAACGCTGGCTGGCGCTGAGTGCGGAGGAGGTTCGCCTGCAGGCCGAAGCAACCAATCTCGAATCACTGGTGTTTCCTGCGCAACTGGTAACCGATGCTTCGGACAAGGTCGAAAGTGAACGTGCATTGTTTGCGGCAAGACGCCGGAAACGTGGCGAAGAAAAGATCATACTTGAACAGCAACTGATACAGGCTCGCCAATCACTGCTGGAACTTGAAGCCCAGCTGGAGAGGCTGAAACAGTCCAACAAATTTTCAGCTGAAGAACTGGATCTGTCGGAAAACCTTAAGAAACGCGGGGCAATTGCGACATTGGAGTTGATAAAGGTTCGACGATTGCACGCCGAAACTGCGGGTCAACTGGCTGAGTCTCATGCAAGAGTGCCACGTGTGCGGTCTTCTGTCATTGAAGCGGAACAACGCCTGGCGAATGCCGCGCAGACTTTCCGCACGGAAGCCCGCGAGAAGCTGGTCAAGGTGCGTTCCGACCTGTCTGTTGTCACTGAAACAATCAAGTCTGCCAGCGACAGGGTTCGCCGCACAACATTGCTGGCGCCCTTGCGCGGTGTGGTCAACAGGCTGAATGTCAGTTCGGTGGGTGCGGTTGTCACACCCGGCAAGGACATTGTCGAAATCGTTCCGCTGGATGAAAGCTTGCTGATCGAAGTGCAGATCAGCCCGCGCGATGTGGCGTTCATCCGGCCCGGCCAGAAAGCCAATGTCAAGTTGTCGGCTTACGACTACACCATCTATGGTGTTATTCCCGGCAACGTGGAGCGCATAAGTGCGGACAGTTCGACGGATGAGGATAAACGATCATTTTATCGGGTCATCGTACGCACAAAATCCAACCTGATCGGACCGCCGCAAGCACAATTGTCAATCATCCCCGGCATGGTTGCATCTGTGGATATTTTGACCGGCGATCACACCATTCTGAATTATTTGTTGAAACCGGTGCGAAAAATTGCCGGCGAGGCATTTCGCGAGCGTTAGATCGGCTGAATTGGTCGAAACCGATTGGGGTGGCCTGATAATTGCTTTATCCGTAAGGGTTGTGATTCAACCTAACGTAAAGTACTGTATGGCGTGTCTGGCGACATATGCACTTTAGCTCGGGAAATTCCTGCTATGGCTATCAATCAGTTTATTTCTCCGGATGCCGACGCGTCGCACGTCCAGATCGAAGCTCCAGGCGACGGGTCGCCTATACAGATATCCAACGCAAATCTGCTCTTCAAGGGCGACTATTCCCGCTCAGGCCACGATCTTGAGATATCGGATTCCGATGGCCACACGATAACCATCGAAGGTTATTTTGAGTCCGGTTCTCCGTCTGCTCTGGTCGGCCCGAATGGTGCGATGCTCAACGGAAATGTTGTGGAATCCCTGGCCGGTCCGCTGTTTCCGGGACAGTACGCCCAGGCTGGCGGCGCTGCCCAGTCGGGCAATCCGATTGGCGAAGTGCAGCATCTGGACGGGACCGCCACTGCAACCCGGACCGATGGTACCGTCGTGGAACTGACTCCGGGCGCGGAAGTCTATCTGGGCGATGTGGTTGAGACCGGTGCCAGTACCAAGTTCGGATTGAGCCTGGTGGACGGCTCTATTTTCTCGATGACATCCGATGCCCGCATGGTGTTGAACGAGTTTGTGTTCAACGCCGACCAGGCGCAGGACTCTTCCATGCTGGTCAATCTTGTGCAGGGCGCGTTTGTGTTCGTCGCCGGCTCAATCGCACCAACCGGCAACATGAAAGTTGAAACGCCGGTCGCGGTCCTGGCAATTCGTGGGACCACGGTTGGAGCTGAGGTGAACAGCGAACTTGGCTCGACGGAACTGTCGCTTTTTCAGGACATCGACAGCGACCATACTGGCCAGTACCTGGTGCTGGACAAATCGAGCGGCGCAATTATCGGCAAGGTCACTGACGTCGGCAGCAAACTGATCATTACCGGTATCGGCGAGACCCCGATCGTGGTTGAAAAGAGTGATCTGGATCTTGCCAGCGACCTGGATGCGCTGGAGTTGGTCCGGGCCGTTTATGCCAAGGTCCATGGCGATCAGGGAGAGTTTGACGACGGTGGCGGGGCAGCATCATATCTCAATATTCAAATTGTCGCCCTTGGCAACTCGTTCAAGATCGAGGATTTGTCGGGTAACCCGCTCGCTGCCGCTTCTGCCCAGAAGATCGTTTTTGATGCGCCGGACCAGGACGATCCGCCGGTAGCCTTTTTTGACGGGTTCTTTACCGATGAGGATGATCTGTTTGCGGGCAACGTAATCAACAATGCCAGTATCCAACCTGATGAGGATCCTGAGGGGTTTGCCGTCCGGGTTGTTGGATTTGGCCAGGACCTTATCTGGGTACAAGGCGTCGATTATGATTTTAACGGCGGTATAGTCAGCTTGACGGGGTCGACCACGTTTGTGCTGACGTCGGGTGCTGTTGTCGTGATCAATGCCGCAGGTGACTTTACCTACAACCCGAACCCGGCTTTCAACTATCTGGCAGACGGCGAAAGTGCTGTAGACAGCTTCAGCTACCTGATTGCCGATCCGGGCAATTCCACTGACTCCGACACAGTTGAAGTGACGGTGCATGGTACCAATGACCGCCCGGTCGTGGTGTCGTTACAGTCAGGTCATCAGGACACCATCACCGAAACGGCTTCCGTTCAGGATTCCGCGTCAGAACATGTTGTCTCCGGTGCGGTGGAGTTTCAGGATCTTGATTCCACCGACGGGCACAACAACACCACCACGACGACACCGGTATTCGACGATGCTGTCTGGACCCGCAGTGGCATGCCCGTTGAGACTTTTGGCGACATATTCGGCAGTGTTGAACTGCAGCTTACCGAAACCCCGTCATCACTGCCTGACCCCGGTAATAGCCCCAACGAAGGCACCGTCAGTTGGGAATTCTCCATCGCTGATCAGGATATCGATTTCCTGGGCGCCGGAGAAACTCTGGTTCTCACCTATACGGTGAATATCAAGGACGACAGCGGCACTGCAAACGATGCCACGTCCCAGCTGATAACGGTCACCATAACCGGCACCAATGATGTGCCGCTGATTGACGTTGTAGCGAGCGCGCGCGATGTCTCCGGCGCTGTCGATGAAATTGCGGATGGGTCGACGAGCCCCGCCGAGCTTGCCACCGACCTCGTGGAAACCGGTGTGATCACGTTCACCGACGTCGATCTGAGTGACCAGCACACGGCTTCCATAGTTTCCACAACTGGCAATGTAATCACGGGTTCCACGCTGGCCAATGGCTATGCCCTTACGCCGGCCCAGATATCTGCACTATTTGACGCGTTCACTCTGGATGACGGCAGTCTGCGAACGTCATTCGACAGTGTTTTCGGATCTACCACGGCCGGTGACGGGACCGTTGACTGGACCTATTCGATATCTGATCAGGACGTGGATTTTCTGGGGGCCGATGACATCGTCGACCTGGCGTTTGAGGTTACCATCAACGACGGCAATGGCGGCAGTGTCACCGAAACGGTTACCATCAGGGTCACCGGCACCAATGATGCGCCGGTGATCACGTCTGGGCCGCAAACCGGCACCGTCACGGAGACGGCTGATGTACTGCCTGCCGGTCCGGACACTGATCCTGCCAATGCGACGGGCACCATCAGCTTCAGCGATGTTGACCTGAGTGACAATCCGTCT
>JBDNEZ010000037.1:0-9956 GCA_041690095.1 Anderseniella sp. | reverse complement strand
TACTCCTGATGCGGTTGTTTCCTCGAAACGATATCCATTAACGACTAGAGGCTTTTTTGGTTCCGGGGCTGACGCTGTGGGTAGGACGTCCAGCAGATCGATCGCCGCGAACGAACTGCCCCCTTACTGTCAGGCGCAGCGCAGAACGGCCCTCTGCGGCTCTCCGATCACGTCATCGGCAACGCACCCGAAGTCTTTGCGGCCTCCTGCCGGGAAAGCGCCGAAGGCATCATCAGCAACCGCGACCAGGCACTACGTCGCGACACCCGCAGCAAGACCAGGTTCAAGGCGAAATGTGCCCGGCGCCATAAATTTGTAATCATGGGCTTATACCAGATCTCAGTAACACCGACCGACAAACCCGGAGGCTGCTTTCATCGTTGTTGATCACCAACTATGAAGACGGGCAACTGGTCTGCAAAACCCGGGTTGGCACCGGATTTCCCGACCACGCGATGGAAAATGTTGTCGATGCGAGTACCGCCAGCAAGACAGCCCCTGCGCAAAACGTGCCGGATGACATCGCGCGCAATTCACAATGGCAACGCGCCAATCTGGTGGCGGAGGTGGAGTTCACCGGGTCTGCACCGACGGGGTCGTGTGGCACGGCAGTTGTATGGGACTGCTCTAGGCTTCGTCTGAGCCTGCGTCTTCTGCCTCACGTGCTGCTTCGGCTGCATCGCGTTTTTTCTCGACCATCCGAACCGTCCAGATTGACGCTTCATAGAGCAGCAGCAGCGGGATGCCGAGACCAAGTTGCGAAAACGGGTCCGGAGGGGTCAGTACGGCTGCGAGCACGAATACTCCGACTACCGCATATTTACGCTTTTCCCTCAGCCCTTGTGACGAAATGATACCGACGCGTCCAAGCAGGGTCAGGATAACCGGCATCTGAAAACAGATACCAAATGCCAGGATCAGCGTCATGGTCAGGCTCAGATATTCAGACACTTTCGGCAGCAATTCGATGACAGCCCGGCCATCAGCGCCCGATTGCTGGAAACTGATGAAGAACCGCATGGCAATCGGCATGACCATGAAAAACACCAGTGATGCACCGGCCACAAACAACACGGGCGTCGCATACAGATATGGCTTGAACGCGTTGCGCTCGTTTTTGTACAGGCCCGGCGCCACAAACAGGTAGATCTGGGTGGCAATCAGCGGGAATGCCAGGAACAGGCCACCAAACATGCCGATCTTCAACTGGGTAAAGAAGAATTCCTGCGGCGCGGTGAAAATCAGCCTCAATTCCTGGTTTTCACCCACAGCCCATTGATACGGGATCAGCAGGAAATCAAAAATCTTGTCGGCAAAATAAAAGCTGACCACAAACATGATGGCAAAGCCGATAACCGACCGGATCAGCCGGGTCCGCAGTTCAGCGAGATGCTCGATAAGCGGCGCGCTGGAAGCCTCGATGTCGTCGTCAGTCGCGCTCATGCGGTTTTATCCTTGGCGGCTGCTGTTTTCGCGACCGCGGCTTTCCTTGGCGTCGCAGCCTGCTTTGACGTTGCAGTCTTCTTCGGCGTCGTAGTCTTCTTCGATGCCGTGGGCTTTGTGGACGCAGCGGTAGTCTCGGCAGCTTTGGCACCCGCCTCAGGTGTTGTTTTCGGGGCTTCCTTTGATGCCGGTGTTGACACCTTGCCGGGCTCTCGAGTGATATCGTTCAAGGTCTCATTCACATTGAAATTGGTTGCCTTGGAAATATCCTTTTTCAGGTCATCAAGACCGCTGTCTTTGGCAGCGTCCTCGATATGGCCCTGAAACTCACGCGCCATGGCACGCACTTTGGTCATTACCTGCCCAACCGTGCGCAGCACCTTTGGCAGATCGCGTGGACCAATGACAATCAGTGCGACCACTGCAATGACCATCAGCTCCGTACTGCCTATGCCGAAATCGAACATGTGAACTGTGTTCCCGAACGCTGAGAGGTAACGCTGCCAAGGCTAGTGAGTATACAGATGGCCGCAATACAACGGCCCAACAACACGATAGTGCTGTTCAGCTCTTGGTTTTATCCTTGACTTTTTCGGTCATCTCTTCTGCTTCCAGCTCAATGGTTTTGGCAGTATCAGCGGCCGTGTCATTGGCATCATCACCTTCCTCGGCGATACCTTTTTTGAAACTCTTGATGCCTTTGGCAACGTCACCCATAAGCTCGGAAATTTTGCCGCGGCCGAACAGGACGACCAAAAGCAGAACGATAATGATAATTTGCCATGGTCCGATAGACATATAAATTCTCCCTAACATAGAGGTCTCACCCGGACCTCTCGTAATTCGCGCGCACTATTGCAGAAAGCCCTATGGGCCGCAACACGAGATAGCGGCTTCAAATATAGAGCAGTTAAATTATGAAATGGTGTCAGTCGCCCAGATTGTCAAACACAAGTACATGATCGGAATCAAGGCGGAAATTCGCCGTCTCGCCCAGCTTGGGGCACCCCGTGGTGGCTACTCTGGCAAACACCACCTCGTTCAAGCCTTCAAACATCAGTGATAGCTCAACCTTGTCGCCCAAAAACCGCTGGTCCGTGACCTGCGCAACCACTGACCCTTCACACTCATCATCTGTGCGCACAAATGCCTGTGGGCGTATGATCACCAGCGCCGGACCGCCCTCTTCGCCAACTTCGGTCGCAAAGCGCCCAAGCGGCGTGTCCGCAGCGCCATCCACTATGCGAACCCGCAATTCGTTGACATCCGAGAAGAATCGCGCTGCCTCGGCATCCGCCGGTTGGCGGTACAATTCGTCCGGTGTACCAATCTGCACAACCCGGCCTGCCCGCATCAGCACAATCCGGTCTGCCATGCCCATGGCTTCTTCAGGATCATGGGTCACCAGTATGGAACTGGACCGGGTCTCCTTCAGGATCGCCAGGGTCTCGTGTCGAACATGTTCCCTGAGACGCTGGTCCAGCCCGGAGAACGGCTCATCCATCAGCAGAACGGCTGGCCGGGGCACAATTGCGCGTGCCAGTGCCACACGCTGTTGTTCGCCACCGGATAACTCATGTGGATAGGAGTTTTCGAGGTGAGCCAGCCCGACCCGCAACAAGGCAGATCGTGCTGCGTTGATGGCGCTTTCCTTGTCCACCCCCTTCAACCCGAACGTCACATTGCCCAACACGGTAAGATGCGGAAACAGCGCATAATCCTGAAACATCAGGCCGACCGAGCGCTTTTCGGGCGGAACGAATGTAGTGTCCGACGCAACCTCGGCATTGTCGAGCAGGATGCGCCCTGAATCAGGGCGCTCTACACCCGCAGCCAGCCGCATCAGCGTCGACTTGCCACAGCCCGATGGCCCCAGCAGGCACACTATCTCGCCCTGCTTGAGCTCAAACGACACATTGCGCACGGCTTCGGTGTCGCCATAGGCCAGCGACACGTCTTCAAACGTGACACTGGAGGCAAACGCCGCGGCGGCTGTGCCGCGCGGTCCCCATCTGCCCCTGGTTGTTCTGTGAAGTACTTCTGTCATTGCGGTTTTTGAGTACACCAACGCGGCTCAACTATCCAGCGCCTACACGACACTGGCCGGCCTGCGCCATTCTGCCTGCAAACAATCAGCCGGATTTGTCAACTGGACGGCTGGACTATCCCTCAACCTTCGTCATCCAGCACTTCCGGCAAATCCATGTTCAGTGCCTCGTCGGGTTCGGCATCTGCATCGTCGATCTCGTCATCGTCGGGCAAGTGCATTTCAAGTTCCGGTTCGAAGTCGGTTGAATCCAGCGGATCCTCATCCGGGCCCAGCACATCATCATCGCTGGGGCTCGGAATGAACATGTCCGGCGGCAAGTTGCCTGATAGCAGACCTGCGCCTTTTAATTCAACCATTCCGGGCAGATCACGAATTTCGTTCAGCCCGAAATGTTCAAGAAACTCCTGCGTCGTGCCATAAGTGACCGGACGGCCGGGTGTGCGTCTGCGGCCGCGCATCTTGATCCAGCCGATTTGCATCAGAATATCAAGCGTCCCCTTGGCCGTGGCGACACCACGAATATCCTCAATCTCGGCCCGGGTGACCGGTTGGTGATATGCAATAATTGACAAGACCTCGAGCCCCGCACGCGACAGTTTTTTCTGCTCTACTGCTTCTTCGCGCAACAGGAAGCTCAGATCATCAGCCGTCCGAAAGGCCCATTTGCCGGCAATCTGCATCAGGTTCACGCCACGCATCTGGTAAATTTCCTGCACGTCGGCCAGCAGGCTTGCCACGTCTGCGCCTTTTGGTAAAGCTGCCGCAAGCTCTGCCTCGGAAAGTGGACCTGACGCAGCAAACAGCAAAGCCTCAACTACACGTTGCTGCTGAAATTCCGGCATCACACCTGAAATGGCATCGCCCCTGCGCATCAGATAATCCGGCAGATCACTGTCATCTGCATGTGCGATATCGGATGCAGTTCCACGGTCTTCTTCTGACGGTACAGTGGCTGCCTCATCGTCTTCCAGGTCATCCACCGGTTGTTGTCCGTTTTTCATGTTCACAGCTTGTCTGACCAATTCGCAATCCCCCATGCCCTATTTTGCCCGAAGCCCGGGCAGCAAAAATTATCCTGCGCGCGCACGGCGCATGTAAATCGGATCAAACGCCTTTTCCTGCCGCACTTCCAGAACGCCCTCGCGCGCCAGTTCCAGCGACGCGGTGAACCCCGATGCGATCACCGAGGCGCGTTTTTCCGGCTCCACCAGATACTCCAGCAAATAGATGTCAAACCGGCCCCAGTCGTCCATGATGCCCAGCATCCGCTCAAGCGCGGTGCGGGCTTCCTTCAAGGTCCAGACCGGCATCCGCCTGATTTCATAATTGTGATGTGCTGCCTTACGCTGTCGGCGGCCTGCATAAACCTGCAATAGATCAATCAGTGTATCGGCCCACTCAACCTGCTTTTCGACAACCACCGGCTCCGGCCAGCCACGTTCGAACACATCCCGCCCGAGCCTGTTGCGCGACATCAGCTTGGCGCCTGCATCACGCATCGCCTGCAACCGCTGCAGGCGAAACTGCAACCGCGCCGCCAGTTCTTCCGGTGGCGGTTCATCGCTGTCATCGGCCTCCTTGGGCAACAACAGGCGTGATTTCAGGTAGGCAAGCCACGCCGCCATGACCAGATAGTCTGCCGCAAGTTCAAGCTTCATGGTCCGCGCATCATTGATGAAGGCCAGATACTGCTCGGCAAGGGCCAGAATCGATATTTTGGTAATGTCGACTTTCTGACTGCGCGCCAACTGCAGCAAGAGATCCAGCGGGCCTTCGAAACCGTCCAGATCAACAATCAGCGGCAAGCCGTCGTCTTCCGGCTCCGGCATAAGGCGCACCGGGCCGCGACCGTCCGGCCAGAGTTCGTCCTGTGCTGCTGTTGTTATATCGTCGCTCATGAAATCCGCATCTCAATGCCCACATGTCGCGGGTTCGTCAAATTAGATACACCAGATACAGCGTGCTTGACCATGTCTGACAGCACCCATACACACTTATCCTCAAGTGATGTGACCGCGATAAGATCAAACCGCACATGCCGACACGCCACCGCCAGCGGCGTCAGGCAATGGCCATCATGCTGTCCAGAACCCGTTCTGCTTCGGCCACATCAAAGTCATCCGGGGTACGCAGGAATGACAGTGCCCGTGTTGCGCGCTTTGCTGCTGTGCCTTTCAATATACCGGCGGCATCAGCAACCTGTTTCATCTCTTCAATGTCGCCATTGCAGTGCAACAGTACGTCGCAACCGGCCTTGAGCGCCAATTCACCGCGTGCATGCATGGAAGACCTGAAATTCGACAGGTCCTCACCTACAATATCGGTCAGCGAAGCATCCAGTGCCTTCATCGACAGATCATCGCTCATCAGCAGCCCGTCAAAGCCAATCTGCTTGCGGACCACGTCGCCGATCACTTTCGAAGACAGCGTGCATGGCGCTACATCATCAATTGCCGAATAGACAACATGCGCCGTCATCGCCATTGGAATGTCAGCCATCGCCGCAAATGGCACAAAGTCCACCCGTCCCAGTTCATAGTGCGAAGCATCGACCACCGGCAATTCGAGATGACTGTCGGAAAACGCGCGGCCATGGCCGGGTATATGCTTGATGATTGGCAGCACACCACCATCCATCAAGCCTTGCGCAGCCGCCCTGCCCAGCAATGCCACCTGTTCAGGATTGTCGCCATAAGCCCGATCGCCGATAATCTTGTGGCTGCCGGGTTGCGGCACATCCAGCACCGGAACGCAGTCGACGTTGATGCCGACTTCGGCAAGGTCCCTGGCCAGCAACCGGTAAACCAGCCGCGTGGCCGACAACCCCGTTAGCGCATCAAGTTCGTAAATCTCGGCATAAGCGCGGCCGGCGGGATATTTACGCCACTCGGGCGGGCCCATGCGTTGCACCCTGCCGCCTTCCTGATCAATCAGCACCGGCGCATCGGCCCTGCCTACAAGCTCCCGAAACCGCGACGTCAGATCACCGACCTGCTTACGGTTATCAATATTGCGGGCAAACAGGATCAGCCCCCAAGGTTGCGCATCCTGAAAGAACGCCACTTCGTCAGCGCTGAGTTCCAGGCCTTTGCAGCCACTAATAAACGCACCCATCATGGTTCGCGTAACCCTCTCGCCCGAATCACCCCACATACCCGTTATGAAACTAGCGATTTTGGTCCGGCGTGCAATTCATGCCTGCTGACCAGACGTAAAACACCACCCGAAACTCAGGGCTGGCGCAGGACGAGCA
This sequence comes from Anderseniella sp., assembly GCA_041690095.1. Taxonomy (GTDB): domain Bacteria; phylum Pseudomonadota; class Alphaproteobacteria; order Rhizobiales; family Aestuariivirgaceae; genus Anderseniella. The sequence continues at coordinate 3,210 of JBDNEZ010000037.1, read as the reverse complement.
CCATTGTGACTTGGGCAGGGCTGGAGCCGGTGTTCATCAGCCTGTGGGGTCTGTCGGCGTGGTAGCGCAGTGCCTCGCCTGACTTGGCGGTACGACTGTCGCCATCCACGCTCACCGCGATCTCACCAGTCACAACATACAGGTGCTCAATTGTGCCTGGCGGATGGGGATCAGAATCAAGCACGCCACCGGGCTTGGCATGAAAGTCGTACCATTGCAGATGGTCTACGAGATTCAATGGCCCCGCAATTGCCAGACGGCACAACCCGTCTTCACTCTCCAGTAACGGCACGGCCGGCCTGACCTGATGTTCGATGAACGCATCACTTTTACCGGTTTTCAGAACCTCTTCAATTGTTGTGTCGAGTGCCTGAGACAGTCGATAAACTGTGGAAATGGTCGGATTTGTCTCATTTCGCTCAATTTGCGAGATGATGGATTTGGCCACGCCGGATTGCTCAGACAAATCCCCCAGAGACATCTTGTAGGCCTTGCGCAGGCGCTGAATGGTCTTGCCCAGTTCGGGCGTTACATCAGACGGTGTGTGGGATTTGCGTCCCCTTGGTGTAGCCATTTGCACCCGGTCCCGGTATCGGATCAGGGTACCCTCAAGGTTTTGCAACCCAAAGTGATGGACCTGATGGTTTCGAACATGATTGAGCAATCCAATGTGTTCAGGCGAACTCATGGTGCTCAGCTTGTTCGTTATCCAGAACATATACCCCAAACATGTCCTGTAGGACAAACAACTTTGTTACGGCCTGAACTGAGACCCGAAGCCTTGTTGCGACAATTGTGACTTTGCAAAAGCGACTCCAAACATGTTAGTGTGCAAACAAGTTTGACGGAGCGGAGCCAGCACTCATGGGCGTAATCAATGTAATCGACACAACCGGGGAAACCCGCGTACTGGAGGCTGTAGAAGGTTGGCGTGTGATGGAAATCATCCGCGAACACGGCTTGCCCATGGAGGGCCTGTGCGGTGGGGCATGCGCTTGTGCCACATGCCATGTCATTGTCAGTGACGACTGGAACACCAGACTGTTTCCAGCACGTGATGAAGAAGAAGACATGCTGGACACCGTGCCCAACGTCATGCAGTCGTCGCGCTTGTCGTGCCAGCTCATCTACAGTGAGGAACTCGACGGTCTGACGGTTGCACTGGACCCTGCCATTGCAGACAGGGTCAAGGCGGCGTGAACCTATAGTGGCTGTTGTGCGTTGACAGCAAGATGACATGGATCACAGCCTACATCTTCACCGCCATCGCCTTTTTCGCATTTGATCTGCTCTGGCTGGGTCTGATAGCCAGGAATTTCTATTTCTCCCGCATGGATCACCTGTTGGCCGGCACCTTCAACTATCCCGCCGCAGCCGCGTTTTATGCAGTTTACATTATCGGCCTGATTATTTTTGCCGTCGCTCCGGCCATCGAGCAAGACGCCTGGCAGCGAGCAACCATCTATGGCGCCCTGTTCGGGTTTTTCTGTTATGCCACCTATGACATGACCAACCTGGCCACACTGAAAAACTGGCCTGTTGCCGTTAGCGTTGTTGATATCTTGTGGGGCAGCCTGCTGTCCGCTTCAGCGGCGACCATAGGATATTTTGCAACCCGGACAGTCTCCTGAGGAGTTATACTAAAGGAACAGGCGCAATTGCAGCTTGTGCCTGCCTGTTTTTACGACAACAGGAAAAAAGCCGCATCGCCATCGTCGCGACAAATCGCAATACCAATGCGGCTCATTTTCGATCAACCGCCAGAGCAATATCCATCCATACGGATGGATAAAATTGCTCTGACACTTTGTAATCGAGCATCTTTATCCGAACAGATGAGTCCATCTGATCGGGTGATGCTCCTGGTCTTGAAAATCAAGCCGCGCGAGTGTTCTGCTGTCCACCCGGCTTCGACCGGCTGGGCCGACGGCGCCGGTTTGGACCCGGTGAAGATTTCTTCTCCTGATCGCCCGCAGTGCGCGCACCTTTGGCAGCACCGCCACCGGGGCGGCGCGACTGGTGTGCCCGCTTTTTCTGCTGTGGCTTGGCACGCGGGTCGCGCTGTCGCGGTTCATTCGGAACGTCGCGCAACGACATTTCCGGCAACCCGGCAGGCACTGCAATTTCGTCTACCTTGCGCTTCAACAGCCGCTCGATGTCACGCAGTAATCCGCGCTCATCATGAGCGCACAATGCTACCGCGAAACCGGATGCGCCAGCACGGGCTGTACGGCCAATGCGGTGCACATAGACTTCCGGAACGTGTGGCAATTCGTAGTTGATGACCATTTCAATGCCAGGCACATCAATACCACGCGCCGCAATGTCGGTTGCAACCAGAATCGGACACGCTCCCTGCCGGAACCGTTCCAGGGCCTTTTCACGATTGGACTGGGACTTGTTGCCATGAATGGCAGCGGCCACCAGACCGTCATGTTCAAGTCGCTTAACAACCCGGTCGGCACCGCGCTTGGTACGGGTAAACACGATCACGCGTTTGCCCGTGTTTTCACGTGCCAGATGTGCAACCGCAGCAATCTTGCTGCCGGCAGCTATATGCATGACCGACTGGTCGATACGCTCAGCCGGTGTGGACACCGCAGCCACGGCAATCTCCACCGGAGACTTCAGATGGTCATTGGTCAGCTTGCGGATTTCCTTCGGCATGGTCGCCGAAAACAGCAGGGTCTGACGGTTTGCCGGCACCAGGGCAACGACACGGCGGATGGCCGGCATAAAGCCGATATCCAGCATCTGGTCTGCTTCATCGAGAATCAGCACTTCAACCGAGTCGAGCCGCATGCACCGCTGATCGATCAGGTCGAGCAGACGACCCGGTGTTGCCACCACGATATCGACGCCACGCGCCATGGTCGCTTTTTGCGGGCGGATGGAAACACCCCCCACAATAGCTGTCGCACTGAGCTTCATGCGTGAGCCATACTCGCGCACAGACTTCATGATCTGGGTTACCAGTTCACGTGTTGGCGCCAGGATCAGTGCCCGGCAGGCATGCGGTTTGGGCTTGTTGCCGGAAGCAGCAAGCAGCTGCAGCAAGGGCAGCGCAAACGCGCCGGTCTTTCCGGTGCCCGTCTGGGCCAGTCCAATTACGTCGCGTCCGTCAAGGATTGTAGGGATTGCCTTAACCTGAATAGGCGTGGGCACGTCATGGCCCAATGCTTCAAGCGCATTGAGCAACGGCCTGTCGAG
>JBDNEZ010000036.1:0-5391 GCA_041690095.1 Anderseniella sp. | reverse complement strand
TGCAGATCTTTCAGCTCGGTTTTGCGCAGTACCGGCAACTCTGCCAATGCCGTTCTGGAAGTGACGCGCGATGGGTCGACATCGGCCAGAAAACGCTTCCAGCCCGGCGCCGACATCGCATGTTCGATCTGCGCAGGCAAATCCTTGAACAGCTGTGTCTCGCGCTGCTCGCCATCACGGATTTCAAGCTCATCAAAAAACAATGTCATACCCCCTGTTGCAACCTGTCCCCATCGGTCCGGCCATGCGCCAGGCCGTCAGGCCAACCAGCGCTTGCGTCTCTTATAGGCCTTCACATTCTTGAACGACCGCCGGTTTTCACCCGACACACCAAGGTAGAATTCCTTCACGTCCTCATTGTCGCGCAAGGCTGCTGCCTCGCCGTCCAGCACGACCCGGCCGTTCTCCAGGATGTAGCCATATTTCGCATATCGAAGGGCAATGTTGGTGTTCTGCTCGGCCAGCAGAAAGGACACGCCTTCGTTTTCGTTCAGCTTCTTGACGATCTCGAAGATTTCCTCAACCAGTTGCGGTGCCAGCCCCATCGACGGTTCGTCCAGCAGGATGGTTGTCGGGCGCGACATCAGCGCGCGGCCGATGGCGCACATCTGCTGCTCACCACCTGAGGTATACCCGGCCTGGGAGGTCCGGCGCTCGCGCAGCCGGGGAAAATAATTATAGACCATTTCCATATCCCGCGCGATTGCCGCGCGACCATCGCGCCGGGTAAACGCGCCGGTCATGAGATTGTCGTCAATGGTCAGATGTTCAAAACAATGGCGGCCTTCCATTACCTGAATGCAGCCGCGCTTCACCATTTCGTTGGGCGTAAGCTGGTCAATCCGTTCGCCCTTGAAGTGAATACTGCCCTTGGTCACGTCGCCACGTTCCGCGCGCAGCAGGTTCGATACCGCTTTCAGGGTCGTGGTTTTACCGGCACCGTTTGCCCCCAACAAGGCCGTGATGCCGCCAACCGGCACATCCAGGGACACGCCTTTCAATACCAGGATGACGTGATTGTAGATCACCTCGATATTGTTGATCGACAGAACCGGCTCAGCGGTTTGCGCTTCAGGTTCCCGGGCAGCAAGGGTCTTGGCCATGGACTGGGGCTTTCGATTGATTATGTGGGCTATAGCCCCGCCTGCCTCGCAAGGCAGGTGGGGTAATCGTGTGAGGTTTCAGACTACATGCCCGCGATCAACTGCAGGTCTGTGTCGTCCACTGGGGCTTGTCTTCCAGGTATTTGTCTGCAGCTTCTTCCAGCAGTGGCCGTACAACAGCGGTATCCGGTGCAATCGGATCAGAGATCTTCACCCAATCCTTGCCGTCCCACTGCTGGATGAACACTGATCCGCCACCTTCATGGTCCTTGCATGATCCCTTGATTGGAGCCGTAAAGCCTTCAAGGCCGAGCTCTTTCAAACGGGCTTCGGAAAGGTCAAAGGTCTCGAAACCGTCACGCAGATCTGAAGCCGTGATGACTTTCTTGCCAGTCTTCGCCTGGGCTGCGCGAATGCCTTCGGCAATCAGCACAGAGTTGAACAGACCACGGTTGTACAAGACGTCACCCACAAGGTCTTTGCTGGCAACCTGGCTGCCACCCTTGTCAACCACATGCTTGATTACATCCTGAAGTGCGGGGAAATCTGCACCGACACCGGAGAAGTTGGCGGCCTTGTAGCCCTTGCCTGCCTCGCCGACGGTGCGCAGATCAGCGTGTGATCCTGCCCACCAATTACCGATGAACTGATCAAGTGGATACTTGATCTTGGCGGCTTCCTTGACCGCTGTGGCGTTCATTGCACCCCAACCCCACATGACCATGTAGTCGGGACGTTCCTTGCGGACATTCAGCCATTGCGAGCCCTGGCTTTGCATTTCCTTGACGCCGACAGGGAATAGGGCAATCTCGAATCCCTGGTCCTTGGCCAGTTTCTCAAGCAACGGAATAGGCTCCTTGCCGTAACCGACATCAAGATAGATAAAGCCGACCTTCTTGCCCTTGAGACCGCCATTGGCGTCGATGTATTTCAGGATCGATGACAACTGGCTCCAGTAGCTTGTCGGATAGGTGAAGGTCCACGGGAACTTCTCGCCGATTGCCGCAGCCGACAGGCCATAGCCCATCGACAGTACGGGGATCTTGTCAACCGGCGCTTTTGGAATCAACTGCAGGGTAATGCCGGTGGAGTACGGATTGTACACCAGTGCGCCCTTGCCCTTGGTGGACTCGTAACACTCGACACCCTTCTGGGCATTGTAGCCGGTTTCGCATTCTTCAACGACAATCTTCACGCCGCCAATGCCGCCATCACGAGCGTTCAGCATGTTGAAGTAGTCAGCATAACCATTTGCCAGGGGTATTCCCCCACTGGCAAATGGTCCGGTACGATAGCTCATCGAAGGTACGAACATCGTGTCTTCGGCCTGTACCGTCTGGGCTGTAGTAAATGCAGCGCCTGCCAATGTGGCAAGGGCTACACCAGTCATCAAAAGCTTTTTCATTGGTTTCCTCCCTGAATACCGTCCCGTCGTGGGTCCGGTTGCTTTTGCTAAAATACCGCCATCTATCCGTATTCCCGGATTGATGACCCTTCAGTTTCTTGTTCCCGAGAATTGCCTCATCTGTCAGATCAGGAGTAGGGGAACGGCCACGTCCTGAGTTTCTCTTTTGCAATCTGCCAAAGCCGTGCAAGTCCGTGTGGCTCGACAATCAGGAAAAAGATGATCATTGCGCCAATCATCATGAAGTTGATGTGCTCAACTGTGGCTGCATTGATGTCGAGACCCAGCGCGTCCGGCAGTGCCCGGATAATAATCGGCAATATCCAGATAAAGGCGGCCCCCATATAACAGCCCATCAAAGACCCCAGGCCACCGATGATTGCCATGAACAGGAACAGGAATGAATGGTTGATGTCGAAGCTTTCGACCTCGGCTGACCCCAGCCAGAAGAACACCATCAGGGCTCCTGCAACACCGCAATAAAACGACGACACGGCGAATGCCGACAATTTCGCGTACAACGGGCGGACGCCCATAAGCTCGGCGGCAATATCCATGTCGCGGATCATCATCCAGGACCGGCCAATACGACCGCGGATAATGTTTGATGCAACCCATGTCATCACCACCACAATAGACAATACCACGAAGTACTGGGCAACCGAACTCGCTGCACCTCCACTGACGATATAGCCGAAAGCAGATCGTTGCAGGCTGTCGATTGCACCTGAATCATTGTAATTGTAAAGCCATTCAACCCGGATGAAACACCACTCCAGGAAGAACTGCGCGGCCAGTGTGCTGACCAGCAGATAGAAACCCTTGATCCGCAGTGACGGCAGACCGAACAGAATTCCAACTCCTGCCGAGAAAAACCCCGACAACAGCACCATGATGATGATGTTCACATCCGGGAAAATGGTGGCAAGTTTATAGCATGAGTAGGCTCCCACTCCCATGAAAGCGCCGGTCCCCAGTGACAGCTGTCCGGTGTATCCGACCAGAATATTCAGCCCGATGGTCGCCAGCGTGAAGATCAGAAACGGAATCATGATGGAGTTCAGAAAAAACTCGCTGCCAAACATTGGAACAAACACGAATGCGACGATCAGCATCGCGAGGATGCCGATCTTGTCCTGCAGGATCGGAAACACCTGGCTGTCCGAGCTATAGTTCGTCTTGAACTGGCCTACTTCACGATAAAACATGTCTTGTTCCCAGCCTCCCCCTAAATTCGCTCAATAATTTTCTCGCCGAACAGCCCGTGCGGCCGGAACAGCAGGAAAATCAATGCAATTACATATGCAAACCAGCCCTCGACTCCACTGCCAAGCAGACCGCCCCAGTAAATCTCAAACAGTTTCTCACCGAAGCCGATCACCAGGCCGCCGATAATGGCGCCGGGAATCGAGGTGAACCCTCCGATGATCAGCACCGGCAGTGCTTTCAGCGCAACGATCTGCAGGGCGAAAGACACATCCGACTTCGCACCCCACATGATGCCTGTTGCGAGCGCGACGATGCCGGCTGCGAACCACACGATGACCCATATCTGATTGAGCGATATGCCAACCGACAAGGCAGCCTGATGGTCGTCGGCCACTGCCCTCAATGCTCGCCCGATACGCGTCTTGTTGAAGAAAACAGCCAACGCCGTGACCAGAATAATCGCCATGATGACAGCCGCCACATCAAGATGCTCAATGATCAGGATGCCGTCAAACGGTTCAAACGTCGTGGACCCGGTCGGCAATCCGCGTTCTGCAGCGATCATTGATTTGGGCTCACCGCCAAAAACATATTCTCCGAATCCGATCAGGAAGTAGTTCAATCCGATGGTTGCCATGAACAGGATAATTTCCTCCTGGTTCACCAGGTTGCGCAAGACAATGCGCTCAACCAGCCAGGCAAGTACGAACATCGCCCCGACGGTCAGAAACAGCGCTGCCCAGGCAGGCACTCCGGCCTGGTAAAGACCGACGAGGGTAAGCGCCGCAAACACCACCATGATGCCCTGCGCAAAATTGAATACGCCTGATGCCTTGAAGATCAGCACGAATCCCAGCGCAATCAGCGAATACAGGGTTCCGGCCACAAAACCAGACCACAGAACCTGCAGGAAAAAATCCGGCGCAGACCCCATTTGCACGAACGGATCGATCAGAATATTATAAAGTATATCCACAGTACCTGTTCTCCTGATCCGTCAATGCGCCACGCCGAGATAGGCATCAATCACGTCCTGATTGGAACTCACCTCGGCCGGTGTTCCATCGGCAATTTTTTCACCATGATCCAGCACCACCACGCGTGTCGACAGGTCCATGACGACGCCCATATCGTGCTCAATCAGCGCAATCGTCGTGCCGAACTGGTCGTTCACATCGAGAATGAAGCGCGACATGTCTTCCTTTTCTTCGAGGTTCATGCCCGCCATCGGCTCATCAAGCAGCAGCAATTCCGGCTCCATGGCCAGCGCGCGGGCCAGTTCAACCCGCTTCTGCAAACCGTATGGCAGGCGACCGACCGGCGTTCGCCTGATATGCTGGATTTCGAGGAAATCGATAATTTCCTCAACCCGTTCGCGGTGTTCGACTTCTTCCTGCATGGCTGGTCCGTAGCGCAGCATCTGCCAGAAGAAATTCCTGTGCATTTTCAGGGTTCGACCGGACATGATGTTGTCGAGCGTCGACATCCCGCGAAACAGCGCAACATTCTGGAAGGTGCGTGCAATGCCTTGAGCCGCAGCGATATAGGGCCGCATCTGGGTACGGGTTTCACCTTTGAAGGTGATCTCGCCAACCTGCGGATTATAGAAGCCGTTGATGACATTCAGCATCGAGGTTTTGCCGGCGCCGTTGGGGCCGATGATCGCGCGAATTT
>JBDNEZ010000035.1:0-6817 GCA_041690095.1 Anderseniella sp. | reverse complement strand
GACAGCTTCCGGTCGATCTCGGCAATCATCGAATCGATCGAATGCAGCACGTCGTCAGAGATCAGCGAGGTATTCGCCAGCGCCTGCTGTGCCAATGTCTTGACCGCCGCTTCCACCGCCGATTTGGCAGTGTCGGTCCGCGGTTTGAATTCCTTGTTCAGAAGGGCCGAAAAATCGACCTCTTCGGTTTCGACGGCACCGGCACCGGCTTCGGCGGCTGTTGCTTCTTCGGCCATGTCTTATTCCTCCGCATCTTTTTCGTCGCTGGCCGCAGGGGTCGCAGCGAGGGACTTCAGCAGTTCGGGGTTCTTCATCGCATCGGCGATGAGTTCCTCGGCACCGGGTTTGCCGTCCATGTAGGTGGCCAGGTTGCTCAGCTCGTTGCGGGCATCCATCAGCGCCTTGAGCGCCGGAACCTTCTGGGCGATGGCGCCGGGCGAAAACTCGTCCATGCTTTCAAAGCTCAGGTCCACCGACATGTTGCCTTCGCCGGTCAGCATGTTGGGCACCGAAAACGCCGCGCGCGGTTTCATCGCCTTCATGCGACTGTCGAAGTTGTCGACGTCGATTTCGAGAAACTTGCGATCGGCGATGCCGGGCTGGGCCACCTCGGACTTGCCGGCAAGGTCGGCCATGACCCCCATCACGAAGGGCAACTGGACCTTCTTCTCTGCGCCGTAAAGTTCGACATCGTATTCGATCTGAACACGCGGCGCGCGGTTTCGTGCGATAAACTTCTGGGAACTCGACATCAGTATCTCCGTTTTCTTCTAGTTTCAGGCCCGTTCAGGCCGCTACAAGACCACCCGCACCATGCGGTGCAGGTCATTGTCCTTCTTCGTCTGTAAACCCTCCGACCAATCTGACATTGTCGATGCCGCCCGGCGCGATGTCCTTCATGATCGTCATGAAATCCGCACCCACCAGACGTTTGGCACGCCTGAGAATGGTGGGCACCGGGCTGGAGGGTTCATTGGCCGCGTAATAGGCGATGATCCGGTCCAGGGTATTCTGTACGTCCTGCGGGCTGGTGATCGCGCCCGGCGGTGCGGCGGCGGCGGCAGGTGCCGCACCTGCCTCGCCCGGTTCCGCACCTTCGGCTTCGGGTTCGGCATCGCTGCCGGTTTCCTCGGCCAGACGCCTGACGGCGCGCTGCAGCACCTTCAGCAGCGGGCTCAGGTCGGGGCCCTCTCCGGGGATCTTTTCGTTGAACACGGCGTCGATGGCGTTGACGTTTTCCAGCGCGCTTCGCGCACCTTCGAAAATCTCCTGCAGCGCCTCGGGTGCTGTGTCCTTAAAGGCCGCGGCCACGCCGGCCTTGTCGTTGGCGCGCAGGGCGATCACCAGCTTGTCGGCTTCGGCCGCCAACGACATGGCCTTGCCATCGAAATCCGCCTTGTTCTGCCAGATTTCAGGCTTCGCCCAGGTTTCCTTATCGCCGGTTTCGCTGCCTTCGGGGAAGTGCTGCTTTGCAATCTTCACGTTTTCCGCCAGAGCGGTTGCATTGTCCTTCACCACAGCGGCATCGAACGGGGCTTCCTTCTTGGCGATGGCGGCAAGTGCGCCCATGGCTTTGCCGACATTTTTCATGGCCGCCTGACGATCTTCGATCGGACCGGCAAGCGCCGCACTGGTTATGCCAATGACGGCTGCCAGGCCAATAACAACAGTCCTGGATGAAGAAATGAGCCTGGTATGCATAAGCAATCTCCTGAATTCATTATTGGTTGCGTCGTGGGCAAGAGCCAAGACCGGTATCTGTAACACTATTATGAGTTTGCCCCGCAGAGCAACATGGGTTCAATTGAACCCATAAACCTGATCTAGTGTCGAGATAATTGACGCTGAACACGTCAATTTGAAGACGCTGCGCTGCGCAGCAGCCTGCGGATAACCTTGCCTGTTGTCGTCAGGGGCAAATCGTCGCGAAATTCAATCTCGCGCGGGTACTCATGAGCCGACAGGCGATTGCGGACATGGGCCTGCAATTCGGCAAGCACGGATTCGCTTGCCTCAAAGCCGTCGTTCAGAACCACAAACGCTTTCACGATTTCAGTCCGAACCGGATCGGGCATACCTATGACAGCGGCAAGTTTTACGGCCGGGTGGCGCGACAGGCAGTCTTCTATCTCTCCCGGCCCAATGCGATAGCCGGATGACGTGATGACATCATCATCACGCCCGACAAAATAAAAATAGCCGTCGCCATCCCTGAAGCCCTGGTCTCCGGTCAACAGCCAGTCACCCGTATACTTGTCCCTGGTTGCTTCCGGTTTGCCCCAGTACTCGAGAAACATGACCGGGTCCGGACGCTGGACCGCAATATTGCCCGCCTCGCCGTCCGGCAGGGCATTTCCGGCCTCATCGACAATTGCAACCGTGTGACCCGGCACAGACTTGCCTATGGCACCTGCCTTCCACGCACCGATGGCGTTGCAGCTTTCAATCACCAGATTGCATTCTGTCTGGCCGTAAACTTCATTGATTTTCATGCCGAGGCTGTCAACAGCCCATTCCTGCAAAGCCTTGCCAACGGCTTCACCGCCGGAAAAAATCGTCCGCAAGGTAAGCTTGTCGACATCCGTGGGAGTGCTGGCGCGCATGAGTTTGAGGGCCGTGGGCGGTATGAAGACATTGCGGACCTTGTGCAGTGCCATCAGGTCCCAGGCATCTTCAGGATTGAACTTGGTGTATTTGTAGGCCAGCACCGGCACGCCAAAATAAAGCGCCGGTAAAAGTGCGTTCAGCAAACCGCCCGCCCAGGCCCAGTCGGACGGGGTCCACATCAGATCACCCGGCTGTGGAAAGAACTCGTGGGCAAACTGAACACCGGGAATATGCCCGAGCAGCACACGATGGGCGTGCAGCGCACCTTTCGGCGGCCCGGTGGTGCCGGATGTGTAAATCATCAAGGCGGCATCGTCTGCTGCTGTATCAACAGCTTCAAATGTGTCGGGAAGCGATTCGCTTTCGTCATGAATGTGCGGCGCGATATCGAGCTTGCCGTCAATGCAGAAGACCACCTGCATGGCGTCGAGACCGGGCAATACTTCAGACACATTCTCGCGCGAGGTTGCCGAGATAATCAGCGCCTTGGCACCGGAATTCTGTAATCTGAACTGGACGGCTTCCACACCGAACAGCATGGCCAGCGGCACGGCGATGGCGCCGATCTTGTAAACGGCCACATGGGCTGCCGCGGTTTCGCGAGATTGCGGCAGCAATAATGCCACTCTGTCGCCGCGACCGATGCCTGACTGTGCCAGCAGGTTGGCAAAGCGGTTTGACATTTCCTCGAGCTGCAGGAACGATGTTGTGCGGACAGGACCATCCTGCATGTGTTCGATAATGGCGACCTTGTCCGGGCTATCAAGCGCCCAGCGCGTGCACACTGCGTGCGCGATATTGAAGCGATCCGGTATCTGCCATTTGAAGTCGGCGAGGACTTGCTCGTAGGTCTTTGCTGGTTCGAGCATGTTTGTTTTCTCCGTGTCCAATTTCGGCCTTGATGCGCCGTTAGAGCAACCACCGATGTTCCGCCGAGACGATAAAAGACGGAAAGATTTTAGGTCTTCGTTAGGATGCACCGGCGTAGACTAACCACATTGTTTGATCAAAAGGCTGGGACATATGTACAGCGCAAATCGCGCAAGCGAACAAGGGGTTCATTCGGTTGCGGAGAAACCTGCAACACCGCATCGTGATGTTTCTCCCGAACTGAAAGAAGTCATGCACCTGTTGAAGATGATGGAAAGCGGCCAGGACCTCAAAGGATCCTGAGACCAATCCGGTTCTGACGCACGGATGGCGGGAACACTTGCCCGCGGCGGGCTTTTGCATTTTGCAACGATTATTTTGCAAATTGCAAAAATCGAACCCGGCTGATCGCCGTCTTTGACTGCCCGATATTTTTCTAACCCTCTGAAAAATTGCTATTTATCGATCATTGCCGCGCAACGTGCGGTGTTGGCGTGGATTTTGCTGTTCAACCCCTGAGGCCGGGGGTCGGTTACCTCAAAGAAGCCGCTACAAGGCTCATGCAGGACAGCCCCTGAATAACAGGGAGCAGTTTATCATGACAGGTATCGTGCCTGCAATTCCATACAAGCAGAAACCGGATGCTGTTTCACGCCTGGTTGATCATCATCCAGACACGGTACCCGCAAAACCCAAACGTCATGGATGGGGCAGCGTTGAAGTTCTGTCGTGCAGCGGCGGACACCGGATCGAGCGTATTGCCGTGAAGCGCGGCAGGTCATTGCCGGCGCATTACCACCAGCACCGCTCGGAACACTGGACGATTGTTGAAGGGACTGCCGAAGTGCTGCTGGGTGACGATGTCGTGATAGTTGCGCCTGATGACAGTCTTTACATTCCCGCAGGCACGGTTCACGGATTGAAAACTGCCGGTGACAGCGCCGTTAAAATTGTCGCGGTGCACTTTGGTGACATAGTTTCTGATGCCGACGACATGTTCGATGCCGAGTGAGTGGAGATTAAGGCGCGACACGCTTTAGCATTGGAAAAACGGTCAGGCTGATTTTCCCGCCCAGGTTTCGCGCTTGCGATAGATGGTTGACGGGCTGATGCCGAGCGCATCGGCGGCTTTTGGTATCGAGCCGGCAAAACCGGAAATGGCTGCCTCGATCGCGTCACGCTCAATCTGCCATAGCTGGCGGGCATTGCGGTCGCCAGCCGGAGAATGACGCGTGTGTCGGGCATGTCTTATGTGGTCCGGCAGCATATGGGCTTCGAGGACCTCGCCATCATGCAGGACAACCGCCTGGCGTATGACGTTTTGCAGCTCCCGGATATTGCCCGGCCAGTCATAGGCCTGCAACGCGGTCACAGTTTCAGTGTCGATACGGCAGAACGAACGGGTTTCTTCAAATGTGTAGGTGTGTAGAAAGCGTGACGCCAGCTGTGCCACGTCCTGGCCGCGTTCGCGCAACGGCTTCAGATGAACCGGCAGAACATGCAGGCGGAAATACAGGTCTTCGCGGAAGCGGCCTTCAGCCACCTCGGTCTGCGGTGTGCGGTTGGTGGCGCAGATGATGCGTATGTCGACCTTGCGGGTGTGGGGTGAACCGACCGGCTGGATAGTACCGGTTTGCAGGAAGCGCAACAGCTTGATCTGCAGTGACGGTGCCATTTCGCAGATTTCGTCAAGAAACAAGGTGCCGCCATGAGCGGCTGCGGCAGCACCTTCACGGTCAGAGATGGCGCCGGTGAAGGCACCTTTGAGATGACCGAAAATCTCCGATTCCATCAGGTCATGCGGAATGGCACCGCAATTGAGCGCGATGAACGGATTGTCGGCGCGGGTTGAGAAATCATGGATGGCCTGGGCGCACAATTCCTTGCCGGTGCCGCTTTCACCGGTGATGAAGGCGGGTGCGCTGGATGAGGCAATGGCTTCGATCTGCTTGCGAATGTCTGCCATGACCCGCGAAGAACCGATCATGGTCTCTGGCACATCCGGAGCCGCACGCGATGGCTGTGCAGGCCGTGCAGGCCGGCGTTGGTCGCGGCACTGACAGGCATTGCTCAAGGTGGTGACCAGGCGGTTGCGGGACACGGGTTTGACCAGGTAATCCCGGGCCCCGGCACGCACAGCGTCAACGGCATGGTTTATCGACGCGTTTGCCGCAACGACAATGATCGCAGCCAGCGGGTCGGAGGCAGACCAGCTTTCAATGAGCGATACACAGTCCGGGCCGGTCAGGTCGAGCGACAGCACGATCGCATCGAAACGGGTATTTTCACAAAGCGCAACCGCAGCAGCGCGGCTTGCCACAAGGTCACACGAAAACCCCGCCTTTTCCAGATGGGCGCGATATAAACTGGCAAGCGACGGCGTGTCCTCGACAATCAGGACCTGGCTGCGCCCGGGTACAGAAACTGACATTGCATACGCCTGACAAAACTCATGCAGTGCCTACACTGGTGTGCAGGCTGTGGCATGGCACCAAATTCGTGAACTTTCAAGGTGCCGGAATATGGTGAATAAGTGGTTTAAATCAGTGGTTTTACAGTGTGGGTGTCAGCCTGCAGGGGAGTTTCATTCAAAATACCACCCTTAACGAGATGATCCCAGGCCTCCTCTGCCGTTTCGGCATAGTGAAACAGGTTCCTGTCGTCAGGCGAGATAGTGCCGGCCTCGACGAAGACATCCAGGTTCACGACGTTGGTCCAGAACTCCCGGTCAAACAGGATGATCGGAATGGGTGCCATCTTGCCGGTCTGCACCAGAGTGAGGGTTTCGAACAATTCATCCATGGTTCCGAAACCACCGGGGAAGACCACAAGCCCGTTGGCGCGCATGGCCAGATGCATTTTACGCATGGCAAAATAATGAAAGTTGAACGTCAGGTCCGGCGTGGACCAGGCGTTTGGATCCTGCTCATGGGGCAGGGTGATGTTGAACCCGATGGTTGGCGCACCGGCTTCAAAAGCGCCTCTGTTGGCGGCCTCCATGATGCCGGGTCCACCGCCTGTCGCAATAACATTGTCGCGCAATTTAACCTTGTCATCCATGGCCCCGCCGCGCTCCGATACTATACGGCCAAGTTCCATTGCGGAGCGGTACCAGTGGCCGCGTCTGCCTTCATCGTCTTTTTTCACGCGTGCCGACCCGTATGCAACGATGGTTGTCCGGACGCCCCATTCGCGCAAGTGTTCTTCGGCTTTCATGTATTCCAGCATGAAACGTATGCCACGGGTTGAGTCACCGAGAAGGAACTCCTGGTCAAGCGTCGGCAGGGTGAAAGAAGATGATGCCATTTGCTCATGTGGTGTTTTTTTGGTGGTCATGGAG
>JBDNEZ010000034.1:0-10398 GCA_041690095.1 Anderseniella sp. | reverse complement strand
TGATGCTGGCGCTGCGGGTCTGCCAGTTTGTCGATATGCGCCAGCAGGTGCGGCAGCAGGCGTACATCCCACAGAAGTTCCCGTATGGCCGGGGCAGGATGAAACACTCCACGCATCGCCCTGCCCAGGCGCGCCACCATGGCACCTTGGGCACACAGGGCTTCAGCCGTGACCGGCGCCTCGCCCAGAAGCTGACCCGGCAGATACGACAACACGTAAAACACATGCGCCGCTCCATCCTCGCCGGAGATCGTAACTGTCGGCGAGCCGTCCAGCGCATGCCGTACTCGCGGTACCGGCATCGTGGGGTCTACAACTGCGATATGTCGCATGACTTCGATCTGGCAGTCGATGATCGCCGGGTCTTCCTCGACGCTGGCGATTTTCAGCGTCCAGCCATGGCCACTATCTTCGCGCAGCCGGAAATTCTGGTCTCGCTCGCTGTATAGCAGGTCAATCTGGCCGTATAGCCCGAAATGCCGCGCGGCAAGGTCAGCGACTTCTTCGAGGGAAAACCGTGGCGCAATAATTTTCAGGAACTTCATGGTCACAGGTAATGTTCACGTTGTTGTACATTTATTTCATGGACAAGTGCCCGGCAGAGAGAGAGGGCCATCCTTTGGGCCAAAAACAATCTGTGGGCAACCTCCTTTTGCAACCTGTTGCACACAGATCCGCACCGCATGCGCATGCATCTATGAATCAGTCATAAAATCATGTCTGATGATGGTGCGTCCACGTAACGGCCGCAAACAGAGGGAATGAATCCATGAATCTTACACTTAACAGACCAACCAACTTGTTCTTTATCATATCACTCGTCGTCGCAGTGCTTGCCGCGCTCGTTGCGCTGGGTGTTGTCCCTTCGATTCCGATTGCTTCCGTCTGGATCATGGGGATCGGCTATGCGGTTCTGGCGTTCGGCTGCTTGTTCAAGGGAGCCTAGAGCATCATCCGATCAGATGTAATCATCTGTTCGGATAAAAATGCTCGATTCCAAAGTGTTAGAGCAATTTTATGCATCCATATGGATGCATATTGCTCTAAAGCCAACCGTCACAATCGTACGAAACTGGACGAAAGCAGTCTTTGGCGGCTCCGTGGAGACATGGAGCCGTTTTGCTTTTTTGGGGCGCTACTGGTGGTTGCTGTGACCGTCCCATCGAGCACCCGCGCAAAATACGTAGTGCATTCGTGATGGCTGCACAAAAACGTTATCTCTTGTGACCAGAGAGGTTTTGACAATGGTTGTCTCATCATGAAGTCTACATTCAGATAATGGAATATTTTTCTCAGGGTAGATGTCTATCCTGAATATTCCTTTTTGGAGAGCAGATGTTCAGACAAGCAATAACAGGAGGTTTGCTGGCTTTCACGATGCTGGTGGCTTTGTCCCCCGCTAATGCCGAAGAGATTTCCGTGCAGGCTGTAATGGTGCCGCAGGAGATGATTCGCATGGACTTTGGGGACGGCAGCAAACACTTTGTTCTGATGGTCCGTAGGGAGGGGAAATCGGAAGGCACAAGTGCCTTGGCGGGTGCTTCGGTTTCCGAGTTTGGCTGGCATGATATCGACCCGCCAAAAGGCGGTGATCCGCATGGATACCTCCAGTTTAAAACTGCAGATGGCGATGTAGCGAATATCAGGTTCACCGTCAGAGCGGTGTTCATGAAAGGTGAAGAAAAGCCGAGTCTGGTTGACTACGGTTTTTGGGAACTTGTAAGCGGTACAGGCCAATTTGAAGGCATGACAGGCGTCGGCACACTGACAATCAAACCTGCTTCAGAAACGGATCGTCTGTTCACATTGAACGGAGAATTAGGCGAACGCCCCTAAAGCGTGTTGCGCTCAAATGAGCAACATGGGTTCAATTGAACCCATAAAGTTGCTCTGCCACTTTGAAGGCGATCGGATTTATGATTTTTGGGTGATTCAACCAAAAATCATCCTGATCCAGGGCGCTGTTCCTGGCGTCTCACCAAAATATCGAGTTTGACCCAAATCATTCCTGAACCAGTGCGTTTCCTGTAAGCAGTTATGACGGGTCCTAAACAAGCATGAAAAACCAGGTGGTGGAACTTTGAGACACGATCGAAAATCCGGCACGTGGCGCTTCGCCTGGCTTGGCGGTATCGTCCTGACTGCCGTCTTGATAATTGTTGTGGCGCGGTTTGTTTTTGGTTTCAATCCGATGTTCGATGGCGCAGATTGGCCCACCCGGTTTCAAAGCAATGGTGAGAGAATTTATTTCACCGCATCCAGTTCGTCCGGGCTTCCCATAGGCTCCACAGGCGCCGGCATGCATATGTCTATGATGGGCGGCAGTTTCGTCACCTGTCATGGCGTTAACCGGCAGGGCGGGCGGATGAAGCCTCGTTTCTGGAAACTGGTGCCCCCGCTGACACCTGCGGCGTTGTTCGGCAAGCACGCCAGCAGTGATGGTCATGAGGACCACGACGCCTATACTGACGAAACCATTGGCCGCGCAATTACCGAAGGTACCGCTCCTGATGGCAAACCTCTCGATCAGGCGATGCCGCGGTGGTCGATGTCCTCCCGGGATCTTGCAGATTTGATCGCCTACCTCAAAAGTCCGGTTGACGCAGCAGACTGAGCGATACGTTTTAGGGGTGCCGCTATTACGCGGCACCCCTGCTCTTGTAACAGACTGCTACTGGCTGGCCAGAAGCGGGGTGATGCGCCGGATGGTGACGCGGCGGTTTTCCTGCTCTTCCAGCTCGGTTTCTATCTTGAGGAACTCTTCACCGTAGCCCACCGTCTCGATGTTGGTGCGCTCTATGTTGAAGAACTGCAGCATGGCGTCACGCACCGCATCGGCACGCTTGGACGACAAGCCCAGATTGTAGGCCGCAGAGCCGACTGCATCGGTGTGACCTTCAATGAGGAACACCTCTTCCGGGTTTGCCGCAACAATGCGCTCGATAATTTCACCGATACGTTCAAGGTTGGGAATCTCCTCCTCGCGTACAAACGATTCATTGAAGCCAAAATTGATCGTGTCCACTTCAATGGCCGGCATCGAGTCGCGCGTCGACGGTCGGCCGCTGCGGAAATCCTGACGCGAGAACTTGCGTTCAATACGCCGGCGCGGCGGTGCGACCAACTGCTGCTGGAGCAATTCATCATCAGCTTCGGCTGCAGCTATATCATCCCTGTCGGGACCGATGCGTACAGGCGGTATCTGAATGATGATCTGGTTATTGTCGCGGTTACGGCGCAATCTTTCCCTGCGGTCTGCGCGACCGGCAATCAGCCTGCGGCGCTTCTCACGGCGAGCTTCGCGCAGCAAATCCCGCAGACGTCGTTTCTGACCGGGACGCAACGAGCCGTCTGCCAGCAGATCGCGGGCAGACTTGATACGCCTCTGTAACTGACGATCGTTCAGATCACGTACATCGCGGCTGTCACGTATCAGTTCACGGGCGTCAAGCCTGCTGTCACGCCGGTCGGCCTGAGTCTCATCCCGGCGGGCAATACGACCGCGCAGTTCATCGCGATCTGTTCGTGCCATACGGCGGACCTGCCGGAACAAGCGCCGGTTGAGGTCGCCGTCTCCCATGATCGTGCGGGCACGTTCCAGCCTTTTGCGCAACTGCGGATTGCGCAACGAGGCAGCTTGTCTCTTGTCAGCCAGCAGATCGCGCGCTTCAGCGTTGCTGCCACCAGACGATTGCGCAGGTTGCTGGCTGCTGGTCTGTGACCGGCGATCAGCTTCTGCACGCGCCAACTGAACCTGTTCACGCACCTGACGCTTGAGCCTGTTGCGCAAGCCATCTTGCTGCAGCAGGTTGCGACCGTTGCGGACACGGACCTGCAACTGGTTGTCATTCAGCTTGCGCACATTGCCGTTGTTGCGCACATAGCGCCGGGCCTGGCGATTTACATTGCCGCCGCCGTCATCTTGTTGCTGGCTGCTGGCCTGTGAGCGACGGTCAGCTTCTGCACGTGCCAACTGAACCTGTTCACGCACCTGGCGCTTGAGCCTGTTGCGCAAGCCATCTTGCTGCAGCAGGTTGCGGCCGTTGCGAACGCGGGTCTGCAACTGGTCGTCATTCAACTTGCGCACATTGACATTGTTGCGCACATAGCGACGGGCCTGACGATTTACATTGCCGCCGTTATCTTGTTGCTGAACCGGTTGTGCCTGCTGCTGCGGGGCAGGGCGAACCTGTGGCGTTTTTACCACGGCGGCGCGGCGATCAGCTTCTGCACGCGCTGCCTGAACCTGTTCACGCACCTGGCGCTTGAGCCTGTTGCGCAGGCCATCTTGCTGCAGCAATTTGCGGCCGTTACGAACCCGGGTCTGCAACTGGTTGTCATTCAACTTGCGCACATTGCCATTGCTGCGCACATAGCGCCGGGCCTGGCGATTTACATTGCTGCCGTCATCTTGTTGCTGGGCCGGTTGTGCCTGCTGCTTCGGCTGAGCCGGCTGTGCCTGCTGTTGCTGCTGAGCCGGTTGCGGTTGTGCAGCCTGTTTCTTGCGGCGTTGAAGTTCGCGCCGGACACGGCGAAGCTGCCGTTTCTGCTTTTTGCCACCGCCATCGCCGAGTTCGGTCTGCAACACCTTCTGGCGCAGCAGCAATTGTTCAACTGACATTTGCTGCAGTTGAGCCGCGTTCTGTGCAATACCGCCAACAGGTGCCAGCGCGAGACCGGCAGCAACCACCAGCGCGCCCAGCATGGACGTCTGAAATATTCGTTTCATCAATAAATACCCTTCTTTTTGGCAAACCCCACACATATGCCAATGCGCAAGCTTCCAGTCAATGTTGCGCAACAATCTGACAAAACCGAGATGAATGAGACATGAACCCGATTGAAATGGCAGATAAATCGCCTGAAGACGTGGCCCGGGAAATTTGAACAGCGGGGATAATTGGGTTTTAGCCTGTAGCTGAGCGGCATCTCGATTATACGTTTGCCGGAAGCCGCATGCTGCAAGGCTTACTCGCGGCGACGGCTACAAGATTGGCCGATTGAAAGTGCGCAACCCCATGAAACGCATGGGCACTGAGACAATCTGCCGTCTACCCAATACTTCAAAGCCCGCACCCGGTCACCAGATCTTTCCCCACCTGCTGCGCAACATGCCAGGCCCCGGGCCCGGCCCGACCAGGTCCGGGCGGGGCGCTGAGCGGCAGGTGATGCAAAGCATTGCTGAGAGGAAAGCATCACCTACACTCCCATGGCGCGCGGCTTTGTCTATCTGGACGCCGTCGCCGATTGGTTCAGCCGCAGGGTTCGGTGAGGACGGCTTTCAATCACCCTGAAAGCAGACTTTTGCATGGAAGCCGTGAATGCAGTGATCGTCCGGCATGGTAAATCGAACATCTGCAACACCGACCAGCGGAGCCGGTTTACATCCATCGGATTCATCAAGACGTTGCAGGATGCAACCATCGCCATCTCAATGGTTGGCAAAGCGGCTTGGCGAGACAATGTCTTCGTCGAACTCCTATGGAAAATCATCAAATACGAAGAGATTTACCTGCACGCTTATCGCGACGTTCCTGAAGCCCGCACCGCCATCGGCAGACATCTCGACTTCTACAATATCGAACGCTCGCATTCATCGCTTGACGGCCAATCACCCGATCAGGCTTACTTCAATTCGCTGCAGCCAATCCCGGCCGCAGCATGACAGGGGCTGTGATCCGCTTATAAAATCAGATCCCGCTGTTCAAGTTTCCCGAGCCACTTCTGATCTCAAGATACTCGTTTTGAGGCTTGGGCATTATTCAGTTGAGAACGCTGGATCAGGGGGCTTAACGTAAAGCGATTATCAGACCTCACAAGAATAACCATGTTTGAAAGGACTACGATATGGCCAAGGAACAATCAGGTACCGTCAAGTCAGCACCGCCACGCAATGGCGAAGCCGGCAATTCCAAATCCGACAACCCTGCCAAGGTAGAAGTCGGAAAAATGGCTATGCCGACAGTCAACTGGGACGACTCGAACATGAGAACGTCTTATGCGAATGTTGTAAACGCATCCAGCACTCGTGAAGAAGTCACACTGTTTTTCGGTTCCAACCAGACGTGGAATGTCACTGACAAGCAGGAATTCAATGTGCTTCTTAGTGATCGCATCGTCCTAAATCCGTACGCAGCAAAGCGCCTGCATACACTTCTTGGTGCCGTTTTGAACGAATATGAAAAACGTTTCGGCACGCTGACTCTCGATCGTGGCTGACGGGATCAGCCAGAAAAACCTGTTTGGATTTGCTGGAGTTGTTGAAACGGTCTGGTGTGTGGGTAAATTGATCTACATTTCCAGGGCGGATATGAAGATGATGGCATGACCGGCATAGACACAGGTAATCCGGCAGGCACACCCAATACTGATGGCAAAGCAAACCGGCCTTCACAGCGCCCGGTGTCCTTCCTTGACCAGGCTTTGTGGAAGCAATTCACAGAGGCAGTGACGCCTGAGGCATACATTGATGCCTGGCTGGCTTTGCAATGCCGATTGATTTCTGATGTTGGGCGCGGTGTTGTTGTATTGGGCGAGGCAGACGAGGGTCCATTTGCGCCTGCCGCATTCTGGCCCGAAGAGCATGTGGCCTCTGCCGGTCTTGCAACGATTGCGGACATGGCCTTGTCTGAGCGGCGGGCCATAATACAAAATGTTGCTGACGAACAGCCCGGCTTAGCCAAACGTGAAGCAGCGCTGGTTGCTTATCCCTTTATCGTAGAGGGTCAACTGCTGGGTGCAATTGCCCTTGCGATGGCTGATCGTACTCAGGCCCAGCTTCGCGACGTGATGCGGCAATTGCAATGGGGCAGTTCCTGGATTGAGCTCTTGTTATATAGACAACGCTCCAAAGATGAAAAAAACCAGAATGAGCGCACAGCGACAACACTCGATCTGATAGCAACCAGTCTGGAGCACGAAGGATTCCAGGCCGCTTGCAATGCGGTTGCGACCGAGCTGGCGCTGAAACTGGGCTGTGATCAAGTCTGCATAGGGTTCATCAATCGCGGCCAGAGCTCGGTTGTCGCCTTGTCGAACAGTGGCGACGTTGGCGCACGCATGAACCTTGTTCGCGACCAGGCTTCAACAATGGATGAAGCGATAGACCAAGGGTGCATGGTGCTCTATCCACCTGAACCGGAGAGCGTGTATTATGTGACCCGGGCGCATGAGAGACTTGTGCGCGATCATGATGTAGGAACAATTCTGACCGTTCCCATGGGGACGGGGACTGACCTGTTTGGCGCAATCAGTTTTCAGCGAAACAGTGACAAAGGGTTTGATCAACCCACCGTTGAACTATGCGACACAGTCACAGAAGTCATAGGACCCCTGCTCAAGGAGAAGCGGGCCAATGACAGGTTGGTAATCTGGAAGCTTCTGGAATCGGTTTGGCTTCAACTGAAGCGACTTTTTGGTCCAAGATATTTGGGTCGCAAATTGGCGGTGGTCACGACCGCACTGGTCATTGCGGCGTTCGCCGTTCTGGAAGGCGATTACCGGTTGACATCGCCTGCCCGGTTGGAAGGCGTAATTCAAAGATCAATCGTTGCGCCATTTGATGGCTATATTGCTTTGCAGTCAGCACGTGCGGGTGATGTTGTTCAAAAAGGCCAGGTCGTGGCTACGCTTGACGACAAGGACCTTGGGCTTGAGCGTCTGCGCTGGAGTACAACACGCAGACAGCGTTTAACGGAGTACAGTCGCGCTCTGGCCAAGGGTGAACGCGCCGAAACAAAAATCATCAAGACCCAGATTGAGCAGGCCGAAGCGCAGATCGCCCTGCTTGATGAACAGATTGTGCGAACTAAACTGACCATGCCTTTCAATGGCGTTCTCGTGTTGGGGGACTTGAGCCAATCCGTTGGGGCAGCCGTGCAGCGCGGCCAGGAACTCTTCAAGGTTGCGCCTCTGCATTCTTATCGGGTCATACTGGAAGTTGATGAGTCAGACATTACACAGGTCAGGGTCGGGCAAACCGGAAGCCTGCTTGTTTCCTCGCTTTCAGATGAAATACTCTCATATAAGGTCAGCAAAATTACGCCAGTTTCCGAGGCACGTGAAGGCCGAAACTATTTCCGTGTCGAGGCTACATTGGAAAATACCCCCCCGAGTCTGCGCCCCGGCATGGAAGGTGTAGCAAAAACCACCGTGGATCAGCGTCTCTTGATATGGAGCTGGACCCACAAGATGTTCGAGTGGGTCAGGTTGAAGTTCTGGGCTTGGTGGCCATGATGGAAGCTCTCTGAGATGTCGACCTCTATATTCAGTCCCTCATGGTATCGTGTGGCGAACTTGAAACCCCGCCTGCGCAGTCACGCAAAAATACACCGCCAGCAATTCCGGGGCCAGGTCTGGTTTGTGCTGCAGGACCCTGCGTCTGGTCAGTTTCACCGGTTCTCACCGTCTGCTCATCTGGTCATCAGCCTGATGAACGGAAAGCGCACGCTTCAGGAAGTTTGGGACACGGCATGTGACCAGCTTGATGACGATATTCTGACTCAGGACGATACAATTCGCCTTGTAGCACAGCTGCATCAAAGCGACGTATTGCAAGCCGATCTGCCCCCGGATGTGGCAGAAATGTCCGAACGTGCCCAGAAGCAGCGGCGCAAGAAATTCTGGTTTGGATTCCTTAATCCCATGGCCGTGCGTATTCCAGTGCTGGATCCGGAACGATTCATCAGAGTAACATTTCCGCTGATACGCCCTTTGTTCTCATGGTTCGGCCTGACTGTACTGCTCGGCGTTATCCTGGCCGGTCTGGTCCAGGCCACAGTGCACTGGTCCGAGCTAACCGAGAACATCGTAGACAGGGTCATAGCCGCCGAAAGCCTTCTGCTGCTTGTAGTTACCTATCCAATCGTGAAGGCATTGCATGAGCTTGGCCACTGTTACGCGGTCAAGAACTGGGGCGGTGAAGTGCACGAGTTGGGGTTGATGTTCCTGATCTTTATTCCGGTGCCATATGTAGATGCGTCTGCTTCTGCAGCGTTTCCCGACAAGTGGGCCCGCGCCCTGGTGGGGGCCGCCGGTATCCTGGTTGAATTGCTGCTGGCCTCTATTGCACTGTTTGTCTGGTTAAATGCCGAACCGGGGCTGGTGCGCGCCTTTGCGTTTAATGTGATGCTGATCGGTGGAGTATCGACCCTTCTGTTCAATGGCAATCCACTGCTCAAGTTCGATGGTTATTATGTGCTGGCTGATCTGATCGAGATTCCAAACTTGGCGCAGCGCGCCAACCGCTATCTCGGATACCTGGTGCAACGGTATGTGTTTGGTGCCAGTGACGCCGCCTCACCAGTGACTGCACGTGGTGAGGCGGCCTGGTTTGTGTGTTACGCCATTGCGGCCTTCGCCTACCGTTTGGTGATTATGGTGGCGATCATTTTGTTCGTTGCCACCAAGTTCTTCTTTTTTGGTGTTCTGCTGGCGATCTGGTCTGTCGTGATGATGTACGGCCTGCCGCTTGCCAAGGGGTTTTGGTTTTTGTTCACCAGCCCTGTTTTGCACCGGAAGCGCGCGCGGGCAATTACTGCAGTTTGTGTTTTCTGTGCTGGCCTGACCGGGGCTGCATTGAGCATTCCAGTTCCCTACGGAACTGTCAGTGAGGGAGTCATTTGGGTGCCCGGCGACAGTGTGGTCCATGCCGCTACCGAGGGGTTTGTTTCGCAAGTGCTTGTTGAACCAAATTCCTTCGTGGAAGCAGGCGCGCCCCTAATTCAACTGGAAGACCCACTGCTTTCGGCCCGCGTTCGTGTTCTTGAGGCTGAGGCACTGGAGTTGAAACTCCGATTTCAAGCCATAAACATCATTGACCGAGCTGAAGGTGCGATCATTCAGGAGCGCTTGAAGCAAGCAATTGCCGAGCTGCAACTAAACCAGAAGCGGTTCAGGGACCTGACGATTTACAGTCCCATGGATGGTCAGTTCATTGTGCCAAAGGCGGCTGATATGCCAGGCCAGTATGTCAAGAAAGGTGACACGCTGGCTTATGTAACAGACTTTACCAAACCGATAGCCCAGGTGATTGTCAGCCGTGACGTGATTGACCTCGTGACGTTGAGGACCGGCGCAATCGAGGTCCGCATGGAGGGCAGAGTGTGGGACGTTGAGACTGCGGAAATCGCCTTTGATACTCCTGCTGCAAAAGACAGCCTGCCGAACCCGGCTCTGAGTACAGAGGGTGGGGGGCAGATTGCGATGGATCCTACCAGATCGAAGAATCCGAAAACTCTGGAAAGCCATTTCGAATTGCAGCTGAACCTGAACCCGACCGAACCGGTCTTTACAATTGGCAGCCGCGTCTATGTGCGTTTTGACCATGGCAACGAAGCTCTGGTTTGGCGGGCATACAGAAATCTGCGGCAGATATTCCTAAGGCAGTTCAATGTCTAG
>JBDNEZ010000033.1:0-10833 GCA_041690095.1 Anderseniella sp. | reverse complement strand
CTGGCGATGCAGACGCAATTGCTGTCGCCATTGAAAACGAAGGTGTTGCAGACGGCGGTGTCAATCAACCGGTCAGTGATGCGCAGGCCGCAATCGTGCGCGGCGATGCCGGCAATGCCTACGACCAGATTGCGCAGCGTCCCGCATGGGCCGGGGTGCTGGACCGGGAACAGACATCAGCCTTGCGCGACGCTGCCGGACGCGAAGTTGAGCGCGACGACGCCAGACGTGCGCTGGCCGACAGGACTGAAGCTCACCGGCTTGGGCAGACCGTGCGGTCGGATATTCGCGCGCTTTATTCGACCGGCAGTTCCGGTGACATCGACGCGGCCAGCGTGCTGCGGGAATTGGGACCGGACAGACACCGCCACTGGGTCGAGGCCCGGCAGGATGCGGCCAGTGTTGCGGAGCAAACCCGCGACATGGCCAGCCTGACGGATGACCAGATAGCGCACAAGGTTGAGGCCCAGCGGCCTGAGCCGGGCTCTGAGGATCTGGCGCGCGCGCAGGCGGTTCATGAGCGGATTTCCCGGCGGGCCGATGAGATCCTTCGTGAGCGCACAGACAATCCGGCTCGCGCGGCCTTGCGGGTTGCCTCGGTTCGCCGGGCTTTGCAGGATGCGCAAGATCCGGACACAGCGTCTCCCGACAAGATCCAGGCGCTGGTGCGCGAGATGTTGGCAACCCAGTCTGCGCTGGGTATCTCCAAAGCAGCCCTGGCGCCGGTGCCGGATGAATGGGCGTTGAGGATCGGCAAGTCGCTGCAGACGGTTGCAACCGGGCAGGGCAGCGCAGACGCTGACGAAGTGGCAGGTGCAGTGCGCAGCATGTATGGCGATATCCGGCTGCAATACGGCGAGTTTGCCGACGATGTGATTGCCTATTCCCTCGGCAGAACCAGTGCGCTGGGCCGCGCAACGGCACACAAGGTCGGTGCCCTGATGAAGGCGCTGGCCGGGACGATTTGAGCCGCCGGGTCTCTTGGCCGCGCATTTTCCATGAACTGACAAGGTAGAGTCATGTCCAGTACGATCACTGTCAGAGCGTCGGGGCTTGGCGCCGGCGCAACACCCAATGGCGACAACGCCACCATCTCAAAGAAGGTGCCTTGCCGTGTCGCGACCACGGCAGACACCATATTGCAGGGATTGCAGACGATTGATGGCGTTGTGCTGGTTGCCGGCAATCGCGTTCTGGTGAAAAGCCAGGCTGATGCAAGCCGCAACGGGATTTATGTCGCCGGCGCCGACGTCTGGCAACGGACTTCGGATTGTGTTGACACTGGTGACCTGGTGAGCGGCACGGAAGTGCGGGTCAATGAAGGCGCCTCGGGTGCGTATGGATGGTATTGCACCAGCCTGGATCCTATCGTTATCGGAACTGACGATATTGCATGGGCGAAGGTTGTCGCAGGCACCAACGGAACGGATGGGTCAGATGGTGATGATGGTGCAGATGGAAACACCATCGTGTATGGAACTGCTGCCCCGACAACTGAAGGTGTGGATGGGGATTTCTATATCCGCACGTCGACCAATTTCATTTACGGGCCAAAGCTTTCAGGAACATGGCCGTCAGGGACCAGCCTTGTCGGACCTGAGGGTGCAACCGGTGCCACTGGCGCGACTGGTGCGACCGGCTCTACCGGAGCGCAAGGAGATCAGGGCCCGCAGGGCGAACAAGGCGAAACCGGCGCTGCGGGAGCTGACGGGAACACGGTTCTTTATGGAACGGCAGCGCCAACGACTGAAGGCGTTGACGGCGATTTCTATGTCCGAACCTCAACCAGTTTCATCTATGGCCCCAAGGCCTCCGGCGTGTGGCCCTCCGGCGTAAGTTTGGTTGGCCCTGTCGGCGCGACCGGTTCAACAGGTGCCACGGGCACGACCGGCGCTACGGGCAATGCAGGCACGGATGGCGTAACCAACGGTTTTGGATTTGCCTTCTCGGACACGACAACTGACAGTGATCCGGGTGCCGGGACTATCCGGTTCAACAATGCCGCGTTTGCGTCCGTAACGTCGCTGTTCATTGACAATGCTGATGCCGCTGCGGGTGATGTGACGGCATGGCTTGACAGCCTTGATGATAGTTCAACTCCGGGTCACAAGGGGTTTTTGCGGGTTGTGCAGGCGGCCGATCCAGCAGTCTATCGTGAATTTGTTGTAACCGGACCGGTCACCGACGGCACCGGCTATCGCAAGGTTCCGGTCACTCCTGTCGCAACAGCTGGCTCACTATCAGATGCCGATGCTGTATTTTTGATGTTCTCACGCACAGGCAATGCTGGTGCTGCCGGGGCCGGCGACATGGTTTCCGCAACCTATGATCCAAATACAGTTGCCGATGACGCGTTCGACATGGACAACATGGTTGAAGGCACCACAACCAGGATCCTGACGGCCACTGAGCGCACCAAACTCAGCGGCATTGAAACAGCGGCAACCGCGGACCAGACCGGCGCTGAAATCAAGGCGCTGTATGAGGCTGAAAGCGACACCAACGCGTACACCGATGCCGAAAAAACCAGGCTCGGGCATGTGTCCGTTACCCAGGCAGTCGATCTGGACCAGATGGAAGCCGATATGGCGCTGTTCATAAACGGCGGCATGATCTTCAAGGATGACTGGGACGCATCGTCAGGCTCGTTTCCCGGCGGCGATGCAGCCCAGGCCGGCTGGCAATACTATGTCAGCGCCGGCGGCACCGTTGACAGCGTGGCGTTTTCGGCAGGCGACAGCATTGTCGCGCGCGTCGACAATGCATCTTCCTCGACCTATTCGCCCAACTGGCGCAAACACGACCAGACAGATGCGGTGCAGGCGGTTGCCGGTCTGACTGGTTCGGTCAGTCAGGCGGCATTGCTGTCAGCCCTTGGACTGGCCACATCTGACAGCCCGCAGTTTGCCGCGGTCAACATTGGTCACGCCGCAGATACAACCCTGACGCGCATCGCGGCAGGACGAGCGGCCATAGAAGGCGATGAAATTGCCAGACTGGCGGCAACCCAGACCCTGACCAACAAGACGTTTCAATCAGGCAGCATAGACGGCGCAACCGTTGCCGGCGTCAGGCAAGTGCTGACGGCAGACAGAACCTATTATGTCAGGACGGACGGCAATGATGGCAACGACGGATTGACCGACAGTCCAGGCGGGGCCTTTCTAACTCTGCAACAAGCATTTGATGCAGTGGCTGCAGTGGACCTGTCGACACAATCCGTCATTATCCAGTTGGGTGCTGGTACATATACGTCTGGCATCTCTGTCAATAAGTCTTGGGTAGGTGGTAATCTTGTTACTCTAAAAGGTGACAGTGCCACACCGTCTAACGTGGAAGTAGGAACTTCAGGTCATGCTTTTCTCTTTTCATCCCCTTTGGCTTGCAGGTTCATTTTCGATGGGCTCAAATTAACGACGTCGTCAGGTGATGGAATCCGCGTTGATGCGTCAGTTGCGGTTGATTACAAGAACATGGATTTTGGGGCAATTGCTGGCTCCGCCATGCATGTCTTGTTCCCCGGTGCTTATCTTCGTTGCGTCGGAAGTTATTCAATTTCAGGAAACTGCCAACGCCATTGGAACATGGAATACAACAGTTTCTTGCGCTGTACGGGATATACTATCACGCTCACAGGTACGCCGAACTTCAGCGTAGCCTTTGCAGACGCAGACTTGAACGCTGGCATGAATATTGGTGGAAATACATTTACAGGAAGCGGGACAGGAAAGCGTTACGAAGTTACACTGAACTCATCAATGAATGTTAGCGGTGCCGGGGCGACTTATCTGCCCGGCAATGCATCCGGCACAACCGCAACCGGAGGTGAATATGCTTAAAGCAAACTTGTGAAGTAGATGGAGTGCAATTACGCTAGTCATATGAAACCTCAACCTTCGCGGTATATGAGGCTTGCCCGTCAAGTGTTGGGCATAATGCCTCAATCCACACATAAATCTCAACCTGCGTATAGGCCGAAACCTTGGCCTTTGCAGTCGGGTGAGCCTTGGCTGTGTCATAAGGCGATTGCACAGTTGGAAGACCTGATTGTACCCGGAACACGAATTCTGGAGTGGGGTAGCGGCGGTTCAACGATCTTCTTTGCCAAACGTGGCGCGAAAATCCATTGCGTCGAGCATGATCCAGAGTGGGCAAGGTTGGTTGAGGCAGAGCTGGTTCACAGGAAACTTGGTGGTCAAGTCAACATTCACCAAATTGATCTCGGTCCAGATTATGTTAACATAGTTGATCAACTGAGCGGCGATTTTGATTTGATTGTTGTTGACGGACGTCAACGGGTCGAATGTGTCAAACGGTCAAATAATCGCCTGGTGCCTGGAGGCTGGATTCTTCTTGATGATGCCGACCGCGAGAATTATTGGCCAGCGTATCAAGAGCTTGCCGGCTGGCGGACGGTGGTTCTGAAAGGCTCGCGCACAAATTCAGAAGAACAGATACAATCAACGATGTGGCAAAGGCCGGATCAGAGTAGCAAATCGGCATGACCAGATGCATCAGGTCGTCTTTACCTGTTGGTTGACAGCGCCCCGGGTTTTAAAACCAGTGACCAATTCAACCTTCGCTTGACCGTGCTGCCCGTCTGAGTGCCTGAAAACATCGGTCGAGCCCGACAACCTTTGACATAAACCCTCTTGAAAAGGACGGCATGGCCATGCATTGGCCGTGATCGTGCACGGTCGACCATTGTCAAACATTGACGGCGAAACATTGCGGGTGCGGCATGAAGCTTGAGTCTTCAATCTTCCATGAGTGGTCCATCTGGGCTGCAACCGGGCTGGCGGCATTCGCGACATGGGTCGGGCGCGTGGTGTTTACCAACAACCGGCGCATAGACGCACTGGAAGCCGACAACAAGCATGCGCGCGAACTGCGCGAACGCCAGGACGCCGTGATTCAGGAAATTCGCGCCGATCAGAAGACGCTGCTCAGCCACTTTCTGAAGTCCAGATAACTCACAACCAAACAACACCGGAGATATGCCATGCCACGTCCGAAAGGAATGGATACGGAAAGCCGTGCCGATTTGTTCTACCTGTGGGCCGTTGTTGCTGGCTTTGCCATTTGCGCGCTGCTGGCCCTGAACATTGCGTTTACATCTCTTGCCGGGGCGCAAACCGTCAACCGCACCGTCAAGGTCGATGCCGGTTGTACCGCCATCGACCTGCTCGCATTGAATGTGTCGAAGCGGTTTCCGGGTCAGGAGGCGGTACGCCTTGAAGGCAATGAGGCCGCCGCATTCATGGCGGCGTACAACGCACGTCCGCCGGTGTCAGACTTCGTCGCAACCGAATTGCTGATTTTGTTCCATGAGCGGCACAAGGCGGCGAGGATAGCGTTCTTCAGAAACGGGTGCGCCGTTGCTCTGGCAACCGTGCCGATTTCCGTTGTGCGCGTCCTGCTCCGCAAATCCCAGGGCGCGAGCATATGAGCAGTCCTGTCTACTGGCTTACTTTCGCCATCGCATTCGCTGCGCCGGTTATGGTCTCGGGCGTCAGGCAGGCTCCCGCAAAGACAGTCAGCATCTGCGCGTCCGTCACACTGCCCGAACCCGGCAAATGCACTTATCTAACAGTTCGCGGCTTCAAGGTCTCGGTGTGCAGATGAGAACCGGGCAGGCAGGTCTGGATCTGATCAGGTCCTTCGAGGGCTGGCGCGCTGAAGCCTATCGCGATGCAGTTGGTGTGTGGACCATCGGCTATGGTCATACGGCCATGGCCGGCGCGCCGCGTCCGCGTCGCGGCATGGTCATCACAAGGGAGGAAGGCGAGCAAATGCTGCGCACTGACCTGCTGATTTACGAGGCCGCAGTCAAGCAAGCTCTGACGGTTGAGGTATCTCAAACCCAGTTCGATGCGCTGGTGTCGTTTTGCTACAATGTCGGATCTGGAAACTTCCGCACATCATCGGTGCTGCGCTACACGAATGACGGTCGTATCAACGAGGTCCCTGGCAGGTTGCTGCTCTGGAACAAGGCAAAGGGCAGGGTCCTCAAGGGTTTGACCCGGCGGCGCATGGCAGAAGGTGCGCTGTATATCAAATCCGGCCTTCCCGGGGTCCCGAAACCAGATCCGGCACCGGCTGCACCCGACTACAGCACCCCAGAACCAACTACCACAGAACCTATCACCCCCGCACCCGGGCAACACTGGCTGGCGCGCCTTGCGCTGGCCCTATGGAAGGCATTTACGAAATGAGCATTGTATCCATCATTGCCAATGCAGCGCTTGGCCCTGTTCTCGACGTGTACAAGGACCTCGGCGGCAAGTGGATCAACAAGCAGATCAGCGATGAGCAGTTCAGAACCGAGGTTCACAAGGCCCTGTTGCTGGCCATGACGACCCTGTGGTCCGAACAGGGCAACGTCATCATTGCGGAAATCAACAGCGACGATCGGCTGACCCGCGCATGGCGTCCTGCCGTGGCGGTCGGGTTTGCGTTCGTGCTGTTCTGGTATGCGTTCTTTGTGCCGATTGCCGTGGGCTGGCTCGGCGCACCGCCGCTGGCGGTCGGAGACAAGCTGCTGGAATGGATCATGACGCTGCTCACCATCTCGATCACCGGCTATATCGGCGGCCGTTCGGTCGAAAAAGTTGTCGATAAATTCACCAGCAGAAAGGCTTGAACAATGGATAATATCACCGAAATCATCTCAACCGGCCATGGCTATGTGGACGCCGCAATAGCGGGGGTGTCAGCGGCTGCATCTGCAGCAGTTGCCTGGCTGGCAGCAAAGTTTGACTGGTGGAAGCGGCAGACGAAACCGGTCAGGGTTGCCGTTGCGGTTGGCACATTCATGGTGGTTGCGCTCACTTTGTCCGTGGTCACGGCACCGTTCGCCTGAGGCTTTCGGCGTTGAATCACCTGCTGCTGCACAGATCGGCACGCCCCGCAAAATCTATATGCTTGGCATTGCCGATCAATTCGGACTAGGCTTCCAGTCTTGGGAGTGTGAGGTCCGGGTCGATTGGCCCAGGACCGGTGAGGGAGTGGGTGGTTTGCACGGAAACCTGGACGCTATGCCGGCGATTTCGACTTATCAGGTCACCAAGATATTTGGCTCAGGCCCTGGCAGTGTTACAGCGCTTGACAGTGTTTCCATTGATATTCAGCGCAATGAGTTTTTTACTCTTCTGGGCCCGTCAGGGTGCGGCAAGACTACCCTTCTGCGCCTGATTGCAGGTTTCGATCACCCGACCAGCGGGCGCATTGATCTGGAAGGCAGTGATATTTCCTACCTGCCGCCGTTCAAGCGCCCGGTGAACACGGTATTCCAGTCCTATGCGCTGTTTCCTCACATGAGTGTTGCGGAAAACATCGGCTTCGGCCTGAAAATGCAGGGCAAGCCGACCGATGAAATCGACACGGTAGTCGATGCCATGCTGAAACTGGTCAAGATGGAGGCCATGCGCGACCGCTCCACCGCTCAAATATCAGGCGGCCAGCAACAACGCGTTGCGCTGGCCCGCGCCCTGGCACCAAAGCCCAAAGTGCTGCTGCTCGATGAACCGCTGTCGGCACTCGATCTGAAGCTGCGCAAGGAAATGCAGATC
Source organism: Anderseniella sp. (assembly GCA_041690095.1). GTDB lineage: Bacteria > Pseudomonadota > Alphaproteobacteria > Rhizobiales > Aestuariivirgaceae > Anderseniella. The sequence goes on along the minus strand of JBDNEZ010000033.1, from coordinate 3,262 downwards.
GAGCTTAAACGCCTGCAGCATGAAACCGGTATAACCTTCGTCTTTGTCACGCATGACCAGGAAGAAGCCCTGACCATGTCGGACCGGCTTGCCGTGATGAGTGCCGGTAAAGTCCTGCAGGTCGGCAGCCCGAGGGAAATCTATGACCGCCCGTCCAGGCGTTTTGTGGCCGACTTTATCGGGGAAACCAACTTCATGGATGCCGAACTGGTGTCGGCGGCATCCGGAGAAGCCGTGCTCAAGCTTGCCTCGGGCAAACAGATTTCAGCAAGCTTGCCGGAAGGTGACAACATAACCGGGACGGTAACCGCCGTGGTGCGCCCCGAACATGTATCGCTGACAAAACCAACCGCATCATCGATACTGACCGGCACCCTGGAAAATGTCGTCTATTTCGGCACCGACACCCACTATCATGTGGCCCTGGACACCGGCGACATATTTACCGTGCGCATGCAGAATGCCCGCGGGAAGACCGGTGAATTCGCGCAAGGCGACAAGGTCGGTATCGACATTGATGACGGTGCCACCCAGGTGTTGAGGGATTGAGCCGCCATGAGTGACGCCCCGGCTACCGGACCCCAATCGATTACCAGCGGTGCACAGGCCGGCGTGTCTGCACGCAGCAATGACGTGCGCAATCGCTGGCTGCTGGCAAGTCCGGCGCTGACCATCATCGTGTTTGCAGCCCTTGGCCCCTTGCTGATCATGCTGGTCTATTCGTTTCTGCAGAAAGGCCTGTATGGCGGTGTCATCTGGAAGTTTTCGACGCAAGGCTGGTTCGATGTGTTCTTTCACAAGGACATTTTCGACGATACCGTCAGCTTTGCCGATGCCCACCTTTCTATTTTCTGGCGCTCGATCAGGCTGTCGTTTGCCACGACAATACTGACCCTGCTGATCGGTTTTCCGACTGCCTATTTCATTGCAACAAAATCAGAAAAGTGGCGCCCGGTATTCCTGTTTCTGGTCACCATCCCGTTCTGGACCAATCTACTGATCCGCACGTTTGCAATCATGGAATTGATCAAGAACGAGGGGGTTGTCAATTCCGTGTTGAGATGGGCAGGCATTATCGACTCACCCATCCAGATCATGTTCACCGACTTCGCCATCATGCTGGGAATGGCCTACGTCTATCTGCCGTTGATGGTGTTGCCTCTGTACGCCTCGATGGAGCGGCTGGACTTCCGCCTCGTCGAAGCCGGCTATGACCTGTACGCGACCCGGTGGCAGGTGTTGCGCAAAATTATCATACCGCTGGTGAAACCCGGCATGATCGCCGGCTCCATTCTGGTGTTCGTGCCGTCGCTGGGCGCCTATGTGACGCCGAGAATACTGGGTGGCGGAAAGAACCTGATGCTCGGCAATCTGATTGAGTTGCAGTTCGGTCAGGGCCGCAACTGGCCGCTCGGGGCAGCGCTGTCAATCACGCTGCTGGTCATTGTCATGGTCGCGCTGCTGTTTTACGTGCGCAATGCTTCCAGGTCGGGAGTGCAGTCGCATGGCTGATGGTGTCGCCGGCAAACGTCCGTTTTCAATCAGGCGCCAGCCCGGCTTCGGGTTTATTGCCGCGTGTTGTTTTGTCATGCTGTACGCACCAATCCTTATTCTGGTGGCGTATTCGTTCAACGCGGGCAGTTCGATAGCGATCTGGGAAGGGTTCTCCTGGCGCTGGTACGAGGCGGCCTGGCAGAACAGACAGGTCATCGACGCATCGGTGACATCCCTCAAGATTGCCGTATCGGCAGCCGGCATTGCCAGCTGCGTTGCCACCATGGCGGCATTGGCCACCACGCGGACCGAGCCATACCGTGGCATGACGGCAATCTATGCAGCCATCAATCAGCCGCTGATGGTGCCGGAGATCGTCACCGCGGTTGCCTTGCTGATCTTCTTCGCCATCATCAAGGTAAATACCGGCTACCAGGGGCTGGGGTATCTGATTGCCGCTCATTCTGCGTTCTGTATTCCGTTTGCCTATCTGCCGATCCGGGCACGGCTGGAAAACATGGACTTGTCTCTCGAACGCGCAGCTGCCGACCTCTACGCCGGTCCATGGCAGGCATTCAGGTACGTCACCTTGCCGCTGATGCTGCCCGGGATCATGGCAGGCGCCATGCTGGCTTTCGTGATTTCGCTGGATGACGTGGTAATAACCGAATTTGTCAAATCCGGTGGACAGGACACGCTGCCAACCTACATGCTGGGTCAGTTGCGCCGGATCATATCACCGGAGATCAATGCGATTTCGACAGTATTGCTGGCGATTTCCGTGGCTGTTGTATCGGTGTTTTTTGTGTTGAGCCGCAGGGGAAGCAAGGCTTGAAAACTGTGTGTCGTGTTCAAAAAGGAGAACGAAAAATGAAAAGCAAATTGATAGCGACCGTGGCCATGTCGGCCATGGCAATTGGACTCTCTGCTTCGGTTGCGTTGGCTGAAGGCGAACTGAATATCTTCAACTGGGGCAATTATACCAACCCGAAGCTGATCAAGAAATTTGAAGAACAGTTCAAGGTGAAGGTCACCCTCACCGACTATGATTCAAACGATACTGCGCTGGCCAAGGTGCGTGCCGGCGGCCACGGTTATGACATCGTGGTGCCGTCCGCCAGTTTTATTCCGATCTGGATTGCCGAAGGCTTGTTGCTGGAAACCAATCCCGGCAGCATGGAGAACGCCAAAAATCTCCAGGACAACTGGAAAAGTCCCGAGTTTGACCCCGGCCGCAAGTACACTGCGCCATGGCAATGGGGCACCACCGGTATGGCCGTCAATACCAGTGTTTATTCGGGCGATGTAAACACTTCAGCCATTTTCATGGATCCGCCGAAGGAACTGGAAGGCAAGGTTAACGTCGTGCCGGAGATGGCCGACATCATGGGCCTGGCGATTGCCTATATGGGTGGCGAACCGTGCACGGCTGACAAAACGGTTCTGAAAAAAGTTCGCGACGCGCTGGTCGCCGCCAAGCCCAAATGGCTGTCCATGGATTATGGCACAACCGAAAAGCTGTCATCGGGCGATTGGGTGGCAAGCGTAAACTGGAACGGGTCAACCTTCCGGGCGCGCCTGAAAAACGACAAGGTGAAATACGGATATCCCAAGGAAGGTTATCCAGTCTGGGCCGACCAGGTCGTGGTGTTGAAGGACGCAAAGAACGCCGACAATGCCAAGGCATTCCAGAACTTCATCATGGAGCCTGAAAACGCTGCCCTGATTTCCGAGTTTGCCCGGTATGCAAACGCCATCAAGGGATCGG